>JAUXWS010000033.1 GCA_030685015.1 bacterium | reverse complement strand
TATCAGTCTGATTCACCGTCGACGACTCACGCGCCCAATCAGAATCCCCCGGCTGCTCGCGCAGCCGGGGGATTGGAACTCGACATGTGACACAACCTCAATCAAAATGGTCTTGACGAAGGCCGTTCCATATCACTTCACCAGCACCATTTTGCGGCTTTCCATGCGCCCTTCGCTCTGCAGCGAATAGACATAGACGCCGCTGGCCAGGGTGGAGGCGTCAAAGGAGACCTCGTGGCGGCCGCCGCTCAGCAGACCGTCCACCAGGGTGGCCACGCGGGCGCCCGACAGGTCGTGGACGGACAAGGTGGCGTGGGCGGTGGCATCCAGGGTGAAGGCAATGGAAGTCACCGGGTTGAAGGGATTCGGCACGTTCTGGTCCAGGGCGAAGGCACTGGGCAGCTCGCGGGCGTCCACCGTCTCATAACAGCCACCGAAGCAATCCCAGTTGGAGCCGTTGCTGCCAAACACGTCATAGATAGTCAGGAAGCCCGTGCCCTGGTCGCCGCTCAAGTCCATGCTGTGGTCCTGGGCGAAACCGGCCTCGTTGTCCCAGCCGTTGGCTCCGTACTTGTAGATCTGAATCTTGGAGCTGCCCGTGGGGAAGAGGATGCTGCCCACCCAGCGGCAGGGACCGGCGGGGGCCAGATGGTAGGCGGGATTGATGCTGCCGTCCCAGGCCGGCCATCCATTGAAGAAGCCGTGCACCGAGATGAAATTCATGTCGGCGTAACTGGTCAGGCCGCCATTGTCGCCCATGCCGTTGGCGAACCAGCAGGAGATGCGGGAGGCGTCCACGTCGAAGGTGACCAGCACGGGATGGTCGATGATGTTGTCCCAGCCCACGTTGGCGAAGAAAACGACGGGCATGACGCCGTCCTTGTAGCCGTCGGCGTCTGCATCGGGCCACGCGCAATCGGCGTAGGCCAGGCGATTGGGGCTGCTCTCCCAGTTGTCGCCGCCCGCCACGATGACAAACTTGTGCTCGATGGCGTTGCTCTCGGCCTGTCCGGCGAAGGGGACCTCCACGGCGTAGATGCCGCCGCCCTGGTCGGCGCAGGTCCAATCCGTGCCGCCCCACTGCAAGGGCGAGGTGCCGCCGCGCACGACCACGATGTCGCCGGCGCCCGGGTTGAAGGCGCCCGTGGCCATCTGCACGTTCATGTCCACCTGGAAAGTGATCTCCACGTCGCAGACACCGGGCACGGCCGTCACGTTGTTGTAGTACTCCACCGGCAGCAGCAGATCGTCGCCCAGGTAGGTGTAGGGCCGGTTGCTGACGAACTCCCAGGAGTCGTTGGTGCCGCCGTAGCGGATCACGTACTTGTACTCCCCGTAGAAGGGCACGGGGAAGGCACCGTGGTTGAAGCTGCCGGTGTAGATGCCGTCGTTGTCGGGGTCGGTCAGGGTGGGGTTGGTGCCACTCCAGTCGTTGAAGTAGCCACGCACCACCACCTGGTCCACGCCCGGTGTGAAGGCATTCAGGGCGATCTGGACGTTCATGTTGCATTGCCAGGTGACCGTGCCGGCACAGGCGACGCCCGCACTGAGCAGGGCGGCCAGCATCATTGCTTTCTGCATGGGATCCTCCTTCGTCGATGTGAGTTGGCTTGCAGTGCCCTTAGGGCGGGGCGACTGAGGTTAAGACGTGCCCGCTCATGCAAGAAGTGGGCCGGGATGAAATCCTTACCCATCTTCGTGATCCGCCAAGGTTAGAAGGAAAACATGTGCAAAGCGCCCGATCCTGCACAGGACGGGCGGGGCGCCCTGTGCGAGGGGGGAGTCCGTCAGAGTTCCGCGGAGGGACGCAGGTGCTGGCGCAGGCGATCGGCCAGGGCGGGGCCGACGCCCTTGACCTCCAGCAGCTCCTCGCGCGTGGCCCGGGCCAGACGGCGCAGGCCGCCGAAGCGCAGGAGCAGCCTCGAGCTGAGTTCGGGGCCGATCCCGGGCACGCCGGCGAGGGGATCGGGCAGGGCCAGGCGGGCCATCTGGTCCCGGTTGAAGCGCAGGGCGAAGCGGTGCGCCTCGTCCCGCACCTGTTGCAGGAGACGATTGGCGGCGGAGTCGCGCGGAATGTTGCGGGGAAGGGACTCGCCGGGCAGGAAGACCTCCTCGAAGCGCTTGGCCAGACCACAGACCGGCAGGCCGGCCAGGCCCAGCCTGCGCAGGGCGGCGTGGGCCCGGCCCAGCTGGCCCTTGCCCCCGTCGATCAACACCAGGTCCGGCAGGGCGTGGCCCGCTTCCGTCAGGCGCCGGTAGCGCCGCTCGACCACCTCCTCCATCGCCGCGAAATCATCCACGCCTGCCACCGACTTCACGTGGAAATGGCGGTAGTCCTGCTTGCGGGGCCGGCCGTCCACGAACACGACGAGGCTGGCCACCGTGGCTGCTCCGCCGAAATGGCTGATATCGAAGCCCTCGATGCGGCGGGGCAGGGCGGGCAGCCCCAGATCGCGCCGGAGGGCCTCCAGGGAGGCGGGCACCCGATCGCGGGCCAGGCGCCGCAGCTGCCGCTCTTCAAGCACCTGGGCGGCGTTCTGGACGGCCATGCGCAGCAGGGCGGCCCGGTCCCCGCGCTGCGGCACAAGCAGGCGCGGCCTCCGCCCCGCCCCCACTCCCTCGGCGGCCAGGGCCGCGGCACGCCCGGCCAGCCAAGTCTCAAGCAGCGGCTGGTCGGCCGGGGCGGATCCCAGCCAGATCTCGTGGGGCAGCTCCTCGCACTGGTTGTAGTACTGGAAGAGGAAGGCGGCGAGGATCTCCCCCGGCGGGCGACCCAGGGTGCCGGCCAGGGTGCTGTGGAAGCGCCCCAACACCCGTCCGTCCCGCAGGCGCAGGAGGGCCACCGTCGCCTCGTGGTCGGCGCGGGCCAGGCCGATCACATCGGCGTCGCCCGCGTCCTGCACCTCCACTTTCTGGCCGCGCATCAGCTGCTCGAGGGCCTGGATCGCATCCCGCCGGCGGGCGGCCTCCTCGTAGTCGAGGCGGGCGGCGGCCTGGCGCATGCGCTCCTCCTCCTCGCGGCGCCACTGGCGACCCTGGCCCCGCAGCAGGCCGCGGGCCAGGTCGAGGGCGGCCTCGTAGTCGGCCGGCGTCTGCCGTCCCTCGCAGGGACCCAGACAGGTGCCCAGGTGGTAGTCGAGACAGACCTTGTGGCGATGCTGGGCGATGCTCTCCTCGCTGATGGCCAGGTCGCACTGGCGGATGCGCAGCCGCTCGCGCAGGCTCTTGAGAAAGCCGCGCAGGGCGCGCACCTCGGTGTAGGGCCCGAAGTAGCGGCTGCCGTCGCGCACCACCCGGCGCGTGAGGAGGATGCGGGGGTAGAGTTCGCGGGTGACGCGGATGAAGGGGAAGCTCTTGTCGTCGCGCAGGAGGATGTTGTAGCGGGGACGGTGCTCCTTGACCAGGTTGTTCTCCAGCACGAGGGCCTCCACCTCGCTGCCGGTGACGATCACCTCCAGGGTGGCGGCCCGCCGAAGCATGGTGGGAATCTGGGCGCGCCCGTCGCCGCCCGCCGCGTAGCTGCGCAGGCGCTGGCGGAGATTGACCGCCTTGCCCACGTAGAGCACGGTCCCGGCCGCGTCGCGGAAGAGATAGACTCCGCAGCCGGGCGGGTACTGGGCGGGGTCGAGAGAGAACATGGGACTCCTGCGTCGGAGAAAGGTCTTGGCACCGGGCAGTAAAGGTACAGTGGGGTGGGACCTTTCGTCCAGCGCCGCGCGGCGCGGGGGCGCAAGCTGCCGGCAGGTCCGTGGCGTGGACTCCCGCGTGGGACAAGCCACAGGATCCCAGCTTTCGCTGGGATAACAAGCGTCCCCCTCAGCCCTCGCGCAGCTCCAGCAGCACGCCCGAGGCACTCCCGGGGTGCACGAACGCGATGCGCTTGCCGCCCGGCAAGCGCACGCTCAGCCCTCGCACAACTCCAGCAGCACGCCCGAGGCACTCCTGGGGTGCACGAAGGCCATGCGCCTGCCGCCCGGCAAGCGCGCGCTCAGCCCTCGCACAACTCCAACAGCACGCCCGAGGCACTCCAGCGCTCCACGAAGGCGATGCGCTTGCCGCCCGCGCCACAGCGGGGCTCGGCGTCGATGAGCTGGGCACCCTGCTCCTTCAGGCGCGCCAGGGCCTCCTCCAGGTTGTCCACGTGCAGGGCGATGTGATGGATGCCCGGCCGGTTCTTCTCCAGGAAACGGGCGATGGGGCTGGCGGGATCGGTCGGCTCCAGCAGCTCGATGTGGGTCTCCCCCGCCTCGCCCACGGCCACGGTCACTCTCTGCTCCGCCACCACTTCCCGCTCATGGAAGCGCAGGCCCAGCATGGCCTCCCAGAAGGGCTGGGCCTCGTCCAGGCTGGGGACGGCGATCCCGATGTGGTCCACCCGCGTGATTTTCATTGTCGGCCTCTCCCTGTCCAGATTCCGTCAGCAATCCACGGCGCAAGGCGGCGCCGGCGCCGCATGCCGCCTTATCCGAAGAAGGCCCGCAACTCCCGGTGCAGGTCCTCCTCCCGCAGCACCATCTGGTGCTTGAGGGGCAGGCTGCCCAGGAAGGTCTGGCCGTACTCCTTGCGCACCACCCGCGCATCCAGCAAGAGGAAAACGCCCTTGTCCGACTCATGGCGGATGAGGCGGCCGAAGCCCTGGCGAAAGCGGATCACCGCCTCGGGCACGCTCAGGTCGCGAAAGGCGTTGCCGCCGCGGGCCTGGATGCGTTCGGAACGGGCGTCGATGAGCGGCTCGCCGGGCACGTCGAAGGGCAGCTTGGTCATGACCAGCAGCTGCAGGGCCTCGCCCGGCAGATCCACCCCTTCCCAGAAGGAGTCCACCCCCAGCAGGACGGAGCCGCCCGAGGCGCGGAAGCGCTCCAGGAGCTCGGTGCGGGAACCGTCCAGGCCCTGGGCGAGGAGGGGGAAGCGCTTCTGGTCCAGCTCGCGCAGCAGGGCCAGGTGGCAGCGGCTGAGCAGGGCGTAGCTGGTGAAGAGGATCAGGGTGCCCCGGCCGTGCCGCTCGCTGCACGCGGCCACCAGGGCGGCCAGCGCCTGGGCGAAGGCCTCCGCCTCGCGGCCGGATGCTTCGGGCAGCCAGGTCGGCACCAGGAAGCGGGCCTGGCGCGGCAGCTGGAAGGGGCTCTCGAAGGCGACGCAGCGCGGCGCGCCGGGCAGGGCGGAGAGGCCCAGGCGGTCCAGCAGCCAGTCGAAGCGCCCCGCCACGGTCAGGGTGGCGCTGGTGAGCAGGATCCGCTTGAGCGGACCCCACAGCTCGGTGGCCAGGCGGCGGCCGGGCTCGAGGGGCAGGCGATGGAAGGTGCTCTCCAGGGTGACGGGATGAATCTCCACCCACAGGACCGCCTCGCCCTCGTCATCCTCCTCGCCGTGGATCAGGGCGAAGCACTCGGCGTCCCCGGCCAGGGCCTCGCCCACTCCCTTCAGCTCGCCCAGCTGCGGCTGGATCTGCTCCTCGCGCGCCTCCTCAAGGATGGTGGCGAGGGTGGCCAGGCTGCGCAGCAGGGCGGCCAGGGCGGGTTCAAGCCGCCTGCAGTCGGCGCTCAGCAGCCGCAGGGGATTGTTGGCGCCGCGCAGGCGCTCCTTGTGGGTGTAGCGGTTGCGCTGCAGGCTCTCGCCGTGACGCGCGCGCTGCACCTCCGCCAGGGCGGCGCGGGCCGCGACCACGACCGCGAGCGCCTCGTCGCAGGCGGCGGCCGCCTCCTCGAGGGCGCGCTGGCCCTTTTCACGCAAGGCCTCCTCCGGCAGGAGCGTGTTCCAGCGGTTGCGGGTCTGGCGGAACAGGCCCCGCCCCTGGCCCTGGGGATCATGGAGGCCGCGCAGGCGGCCTTCCAGGTGCTGGAAGGAGAAGCTGCGGCGCAGGTGCTGGTCGGCCGCCCGGCCGAACTGGTGGGCCTCGTCCACGATGAGGGTCTCGAAGGAGCCAAGCACGCCGTGGTCCACCCCCAGGTCGGCGAGGAGCAGGCTGTGGTTCACCACGATGAGATGGGCGCCCTGGGCGGCCTGGCGCGCCCGGCCGCCCCAGCAGACCGCCCGCTCGCCGGCGCGGGAGGCCGCGGCGCGGCAGGCGGGATTGGCGCAGGCCGTCCCCTCGCTGCGCACTTGGCTCCACAGCCGGCCCAGATGGACGGCGCGGAAGCCCGTGCACTCCTCCACGTCCCCGCTGCGCGTGATCGCCGCCCAGGTCACCAGCGGCATGAGGGCGAGGCGGTCGGCGGGTCCCACGCGCTCCTGGGCCTCGTCCAGCAGGCGCTCCAGCCGGTGGCCGCACAGGTAGTTGCCCCGCCCCTTGAGCAATACGGCCTCCAGTGGCCTCTCCAGCAGCCGACCCAGACGCGGGATGTCCTGGTGGAAGAGCTGGTCCTGCAGGTGCCGCGTGTGGGTGGAGACGACCACCGGCCCGCCCCCCGCCTCCCGGCGGGCGGCGCCGGTGAGCAGGGCGGGCAGCAGATAGGCGAAGGACTTGCCCGTGCCCGTGGCCGCCTCGGCCACCAGGCAGAGCGGACCCTCCTCGGGTGCGGGATCCGCCAGCAGCGCCCCCACCGCGCGGGCCATCTCCTCCTGTTGCGGACGGTGCCGGAAGCCTTCCACCGAGGCCTGCAGGCGACCCTCCGGTCCGAACCACTCCTCGGCCCGGAAGGGCGGCGCCGCGTCCGGTCCGCCCGGCGCGCGATAGTGCGGCTCGCGGCCCAGGGGCTGGTTGGCGCGCCAGGCGCCCGTCTCGCCCTGGGCCCGCACCCAGTCGCGCAGGCCATGGAAGAGGGCCTCCTGGGGATCGCCGCTGCCGTGGGCGAGCAGGCAAAGCCGCTGGAGCAGGGCCAAGTCCAGCCCGCTGCCCAGGGCGATCAGGCGCAGAAGGATTCCCCCCGCCGCCTCGGCGTCATCCAGGGCGCGATGGGCCTTCTCCAGCGGGATGGCGAGATGGGCCGCCACGTCGGCCAGCCGGTGGCTGGCGATGGTGGGCAGCAGGACGCGGGCCAGGGGCACCGTGTCCAGCCCGGGCCGGGCCGGCTGCCAGGCAATCCCGGCCCGGGCCGCGGCGCGGGTGAGCACACCCTGGTCGAAGGCCAGATTGTGGGCGACCACGGGCGAGCTCCCGATGGCTTCCAAGGCGGCGGGCAGGGCCTCCGCGGGGGAGGGGGCCTTCTTGAGCTTGCGGGGATCGATGCCCGTCAATTGCAGGATGCGCGGCGGGACTGGTTGCGTGGGCCGGACCAGGGTGGAGATGCGTGAACGGACCTGACCCGCTTCATAGCAGGCCAGGCCCAGCTCGATGATGTCGCAGCTCTCCTCCAGCCCCGTCGTCTCCAGGTCCAGGGCGACAAAGCGCTCCAGGTCCAGGGCGCGGAGCAGGGCCTCAGGCGGAGTCAGCATGGCCCGCGGGCTCCGGGCGCCAGCGCAGGCGCGGCTGTTTGACCGCCCGCACGTCGTCCAGCTTGCGCACCGGCGTCAGGTTGGGCGCGCTGTCCAGCAGCGGATCCTTCGCCTCGCACTCGGCGTGGATCTGGCGCATGGCGGCGATGAAGCGGTCCAGGGTGGCGCGGCTCTCCGTCTCGGTGGGCTCCACCATCAAGGCCTCCGGCACGATGAGCGGGAAGTAGGTGGTGGGGGCGTGCATGCCGAAGTCGAGCAGGCGCTTGGCGATGTGGCTGGCCTTGTAGCCCAGCTTCTTCTGGTTGACGGCGCTGAACACCACCTCGTGCAGGGGGATGCCAGGGAAGCCCAGGCGGTAGAGGTCCTGCAGGCCGGCCCGCACGTAGTTGGCGTTGATGATGGCGTTCTCCGCCACCCGCTTCAGTCCAGGCGCCCCCAAGCGCCGGATGTAGGCGTGGGCCCGCACCAGCGCCCCGAAATTGCCGAAGTAGGCGTGCACCTTGCCGATGCTGTCGGGGCCCGTCTTGCGCCAGCGCACGCGACCTTCCTCCAGCACGGGCAGCGGGCTGGGCAGGAAGGGGGCAAGCCGGCCCTTGACCACGAGCGGACCGGCCCCGGGGCCGCCGCCGCCATGGGGGACGCTGAAGGTCTTGTGCAGGTTGATGTGCATCACGTCGAAGCCCAGCTCGCCGGCCTTGACGATGCCGAGCAGGGCGTTGAGGTTGGCGCCGTCCATGTAGGAGAGCGCCCCCACCTCATGAACCATGGCATTGATCTCGACGATGTGGCGCTCGAAGATGCCCACCGTGTTGGGGTTGGTGATCATGAAGGCGGCCACGTCCTCGTCCAGGGCGGCCTTGAGCGCCGCGAGGTCCATGCAGCCGTCCGCCGCGCTTTTCACCTGCACCACCTCGTAGCCGGCCATGGTGATGGAGGCGGGGTTGGTGCCGTGGGCGGCGTCGGGGATGACCACCTTGCGGCGGGCCCGCCCCTGTTTCTCATGCCAGGCCCGGATCATGAAGAGGGCGGTCAGCTCGCCATGGGCGCCCGCCACCGGCTGCAGGGTGACGGCGTCCATTCCGCTGATCTCCTTCAGCGCCTCGCCCAGCTCCCAGAGCAGGCGCAGAGCGCCCCCGGCCTCCGCCGAGGATTGCTCGGGATGCAGGCCGGTGAAGCCGGGCAGCAGGGCCAGGGCGTCGTTGACCTTGGGGTTGTACTTCATCGTGCAGGAGCCCAGGGGGTAGAAGTCCTTGTCCACATGATGGTTGAGCGTGGACAGGTGCAGGTAGTGGCGCACCACCTCGCCCTCGGGCAGTTCGGGCAGGGCCAGGGGCCGCGTCCGGGCCAGGGCGGCCGGTCGGCGCGGCGCCAGTCCGCCGAAGGAGACGCCCCCCGTGGCGGCGGTGAAGGATCCGGCGCCCGGCCGCGACTTCTCGAAGATGAGATCAGTCATGGGAGACCTCGTCGCGGCTTGTGGCACCTGCGGCGCGCCGGGGCCGCGACTTCTCGAAGATGAGATCAGTCATGGGACAGCTCCCCCTTGAGGGCCCGCGCCATGGCGTCCAGCCAGCGGCGCAGATCCGCCTCCTCCTGCCACTCATTGACCGCCACGAGCAGGCCCTCCCTGGCCAGCTCGGGCGGCAACGGCAGGCCGCCCAGCAGCCCCTCGGCCGCCAGGCGGGCCAGCACGGCGTCCCGCCCGGGCACGCTGAGGGCCACCTCGCGGAAGCGCTCGCCCTCCCCCAGCACCTGGACGCCGGGCAGGCGGGCCGCCTGCCCAGCCAGCCAGGAGGCCCGCGTGTAGAGGGCCTGGGCCTTTTCGCGCAGGCCGACCGGCCCCAGCAGCGCCAGGTTGATGGTGGCGAAGGTGGCCACCAGGGCCTGGTTCGTGCAGATGTTGCTGGTGGCTTTCTCCCGCCGGATGTGCTGCTCGCGGGTCTGGAAGGCCAGCACGAAGCCGCGCGTGCCCTCCGTGTCCACCGTCTCGCCGATGAGGCGGCCGGGCATCTGCTTGACCAGGTCGCCCCGGGCGGCGAAGAGGCCCAGGTAGGGGCCGCCGAACTGCAGGGGCTGGGCGATGGACTGCCCCTCCGCCACCGCGATGTCGGCGCCCGCCTCGCCCGGACACTGGAAGAGGGCCACGGCGATGGGATCAAAGGCCTGGATGAGCAGCGCACCCGCTTCATGGGCCGCGGCGGCCAGGGGCGCCACGTCCTCCACCAAGCCCAGGGCGTTGGGGCTCTGCACCACCAGCGCCGCCACGTCGTCCCCCAGGCAGCCGCGCAGCCGGTCGGGCGCCAGCCGCGTGCCCTCCACCGGGAGGAAGTCAAGGGTCACCTGCCCGCGCAGCGGATGGAAGTAGGTGGCCAGCACCTCCCGCCAGCGGGGCAGCAGATGGGGCGTCACCAGCACGCGGCGCCGGCCCTTGTCCTTCTCCCGGGCGACGGCCAGGGCCATGCGCACGGCTTCCACCAGCGCCGTGGCGCCATCGTAGAGGGAGGCGTTGGCCAGGTCCAGACCGGCCAGTTCGCTGATCATCGTTTGGAATTCAAAGATGGTCTGCAGCGTGCCCTGGCTGACCTCGGCCTGGTAGGGCGTGTAGGCGGTGATGAACTCGCTGCGCAGGGCCAGGCTGCGGACCGCCTCGGGCAGGTGGGTCACGTAGGCGCCCCCGCCCAGGTAGCAGTCCTGGGGCGGCACCGGCCGGTTGGCGGCGGCCAGGTCGCCCACGGCGCGGACAAGCGCCGCCTCCGACAGCGGGGCGGGCAGATCCAGCGGTTGGCGCAGGCGCAGGTCTGCGGGGACGCTCTCGAGGAGATCCTCGAAGCGCTCCACGCCGATGGCCGACAGCATGGACCGGCGATCGGCGTCCGTATTGCTGATGTAGGGCATGCATCCTCCGGATTCCCGGGCGCAAGCCCGGGCGGATGAGGTGGAATGGCAAGGCGGACCGGCCCCAGGGGAGCGATCCGCCGTGATCGGGTCAGGGTCTGCAGCGGACGGCCGTCGCATGAGCGACGGTGGACGGACCAGCAGCCTGTTGGATTTGGGCCTTGGATGGGATTCGCGTCCATGTCGAGGCCGATTTTTCGAAAGTTTCGCAGTGCATGCTGGTGGTCTGTTCAAGAAACTTGCGGAAAACTCGGGCCGACAGGGGCGATGAAGACCGCCAAGCGGCCACGTCGGCAGGCTGCTAAATGTCGATGTGCTCCTCGTAGTCGTCCGGGCTGAGCAGCTCGTCCAGCTCGGCGAGATCGGTCAGGCGGATGCGGTAGATCCAGCCCCGGCCGTAGGGATCCTGGTTGAGGGTGTCCGGGGCGTCGGGCAGGTCCTCGTTGATTTCCTGGATAATGCCGGAGACGGGGGCATAGAGGTCGGCCGTGGCCTTGACGGCGTCGATGGTGCCGATGCTCTGGCCCTTCTGGAATTCCGCGCCCACCTCGAAGAGCTGCACGTCGACGATGTCCCCCAGCTCGCCCTGGGCGTGGTCCGTGATGCCGATGAGCACGGTGCCCTCTTCGACCAGCACCCATTCGTGCTCTTCCGTGTAGAGCAGGTTGCCCGGAATGTTCATGGTGTCTCTCCGTGTATGTGGGTTCCCGCCGGAGCATCCCCGGCCGGAACTTAGCCTTGGTATGTCCAGCTTTCGAGAAACTTGATGTCGAAGTCGCCGCTGCGGAAGGCCGGATCGGCCATCAACTGCAGGTGGAAGGGGATGGTGGTGCGCACCCCCTCGATGATGTACTCGCCCAGGGCCCGCTTCATCCGGTCCAGGGCCTTGGTCCGGGTGGGGGCGTGGACGATCAGCTTGCCCAGCAGGCTGTCGTAGTTGGAGGGGATCTGGTAACCCTGGTAGATGTGGCTGTCCACCCGGACGCCGATCCCGCCCGGCACATGGAGGGCCTTCACCAGGCCGGCGTGCGGGCGGAAGCCTTTGGCCGGATCCTCGGCGTTGATGCGGCACTCGATGGCGTGTCCGACGATGCGGATGTCCTCCTGGCGGAACTCGATGGGCAGGCCTGCGGCCGCCAGGATCATCTGGCGGATGAGGTCCACGCCCGTCACCATCTCGGTGACGGGATGCTCCACCTGGATGCGCGTGTTCATCTCCATGAAGTAGAAGCGGCCGTCCTCCAGGAGGAACTCCATCGTGCCGGCGCTGTCGTAGCCCACCGCCCGGGCCGCATTGACCGCGGCGGCGCCCATCTGCTCGCGCAGCTCCGGGCCGACCGCCGGGCTGGGGCATTCCTCGACCAGCTTCTGGTGGCGCCGCTGGATGGAGCAGTCGCGCTCCATCAGATGGATGACGTTGCCCAGCTTGTCGCCCAGGATCTGCAGCTCCACGTGGCGGGGATGCTCGAGGAACTTCTCCAGGTAGAGGCCGGCGTTGCCGAAACCAGCCTCGGCTTCGGCGCGGGCGGTGCTGAACGCGTTCTCCAGCTCATCGGCGGAGCGGGCCACGCGCATGCCGCGACCACCGCCTCCCGCCGTCGCCTTCAAAATGACGGGGTAGCCCACCTCCTCGGCGAAGGCGCGGGCCTCGTCCAGGCCCTCGATCAGGCCCGGACTGCCCGGGATGCAGGGCACCCCCGCCTCGCGCATGGTGCGCTTGGCCTCGGCCTTGTCCCCCATGCGGCGGATGACGTCCCCCCGCGGCCCGACAAAGGCCAGGTCGTGGTCCCGGCACATGTCGGCGAAGGCGGCGTTCTCCGCCAGGAAACCGTAGCCGGGATGGAGGGCGTCGCACTGGGTGATCTGGGCGGCGGTGAGGATGGCCCGCGTGTTGAGATAGCTCTCGCTCGAGGGCGGCGGCCCGATGCAGACGGCGTCATCGGCGAAGCGGACATGCAGACTCTCGGCGTCGGCGGTGGAATAGACCGCCACGCTCTCGATGTCCAGCTCCCGGCAGGCGCGGATGATGCGCAGCGCGATCTCGCCCCGGTTGGCGATGAGCATGCGTTTGAACACGGCGGCCTCAGGGCTCGATGCGGAACAGGACCTGGTCGAACTGGACGGGCTGGGCGTTCTCCACCAGGATCTCGACGATCCTCCCCCCCACTTCGGCCTCGATCTCGTTCATGATCTTCATCGCCTCCAGGATGCAGAGGGTCTGCCCCGGGCTGATGCGGTCCCCCAGCTTGACGAAGGGTTCCTTGTCCGGTCCCGGCGACCGGTAGTAGGTGCCCACCATGGGCGCCTTCACCTCCAGCAGGTGGGAGGGGACGGGGCTTTCCCCGCCTGCGGCCGCCGCCGGCGCGGCGGGAGCCGGCTGGTGGGCTGGGGACGGCGGCGGGGCGTACATGGTCTGCGCCATGGGCGACGCCGGAGCCTGATGCGGATGCTTCTCGATGCGGATGCTGAACTCACCCTCCTCCACTTCCAGGGAGGAGATGGCGGCCTTCTCCACGAGCAGCACGAGCTTGCGGATCTCGTTGAAATCCATGCTTACCCCTTCACCCGTTCCACGTATTCGCGCTTTCTGGTGTCCACCCGGATCACTTCGCCCTCGCCCACGAAGAAGGGCACGTTGACGGTGGCGCCCGTCTCCAGCCGGGCCGGCTTCTTGGAGCCGGAGGCCGTGTCGCCCTTGTCGTTGGGCTCCGTCTCCACGATGCGCAGGTCGACGGACTGCGGCAACTCGATGCCCAGCGCCTCCTCGCCATGGAAAAGGACGTCCACCTCCGTGTTCTCCTTCATCAGGTCGATCACCTCCTCGACCAAGTGGCCGGGCAGGTGGAGCTGGTCGAAGCTCTCGTTGTCCATGAAGACGTAGCCGTTGGCGTCCTGGTAGAGGTACTGGAGCTTGCGGCTCTCCAGGCGGACGATCTCGATCTTCTCCCCGGAGCGGAAGGTGGGCTCCAGCACACGGCCGGTGCGCACGTTCTTGATCTTGGTGCGCACGAAGGCGCCGCCCTTGCCCGGCTTGACGTGCTGGAACTCCACAATGCGGAAGATCTCGCCGTCATGCAAAAAGGTCAGTCCGTTGCGAAAGTCGGCAGTGGAGGCCATCGAATTCCTGCTCCCTTGTCATCTTGCTGTCAGCCCGACGAATGTTGTGATTCAGCCCCGTGAGAAAAAGACCTGCTCAGGGCTTTTCCGCCCTTGTCTCCCCCAGCGTGCGCAGGACGCTCATGAATTCCTCTTCATGCATGACAGGTATTCCCAGCTCCATCGCCTTTTTCAGCTTGCTCCCGGCCTCGGCGCCCGCCACCACCAGGGCGGTGCGCGGCGAGACGGAGGAGCTGACCCGGGCCCCCAGGGCCTCCAGACGCTCCCGGGCCGCCACGCGGTCCAGGCCAGCGAGACTGCCGGTCAGGACCACCGTCTTGCCGACGAAGGGATTGTCCCGGCCCTGTCCGGCACTCTCCTCTTCGCGCCGTTCCAGATCCACCCCCCCCTCCGCCAGGCGCTGCAGCAGCTCCTGATTGTCGGCCAGGTCGAACCAGGCCCGCAGGCTGGCCGCCGTGCGCGGGCCGACGCCGTCAAGGCTCTCCAGCTCGGAGGCCGGGAGACGGGCGAGCTTGGCCAGGCTGCCGGCATGGCGCAGCAGGACCCGGGCGGCGCGCTCGCCCACGCCGCGCACCCCCAGGGCGAAGAGCAGGCGGCTGGGGGGTCTACGCCGGGCTTCGTCAATGGCTTTCAAGACTTTCGCCGCACTTTTCTCAGCCATTCGTTCACATGCGAGCAGCTGCTCCCGGCGCAGGTGGAAGAGGTCGGCCGCCGTGCGCAGGGCGCCGGTGCGGATCAGCTCGGCGATGAGGCGTTCGCCCAGGCCGTCCATGTCCAGGGCGCCCCGTCCGGCGAAGTGCTCGATGGCCGCCTGGCGCACGGCCGGACAGGCGGGATTGGGGCAGCGCCGGGCCGCCTCGCCCTCCTCGCGCACAAGCTCATGGCCGCACTCGGGACAGCCGGCGGGCCAGGCCACCTCGGGCAGACCCGTCGCCTCCTCGGCCGGGCCCGTCACCTTGGGGATGACGTCCCCCCCCTTCTCCACCCAGACCAGCTGGCCGGGGCGGATGCCGCGCCGCCGGATCTCATCCTCGTTGTGCAGGGTGGCACGGGCAATGGTGGAGCCCTGCACCTGCACGGGCTCCAGCTCGGCGACGGGGGTGAGGACGCCCGTGCGTCCCACCTGCCAGGTGATGGCCCGCAGGCGCGTGCGCACGGCCGTGGCGGCGAACTTGCGGGCCAAGGCCCAGCGGGGGACCTTGGCCGTCCAGCCGAGGCGGGCGCGGGCCGCCAGGTCGTCCAGCTTGATCACCACCCCGTCCGTGTCCAGGGGCAATTCGGGACGGCGCGCCTCCCATTCCCGGCAGTACTCCAGCACGGCGGACAGGTCCGCACAGCGGCGGGCGTGGGGGAAGACGGGCAGCCCCGCCTCCTCCAGCCAGTCCAGCAGGCCGGCCTGCGACTCCGGCAAGGGACTCCCATCGAGCAGGGCCACCTCGTAGAGGAAGATCTTGAGGCCGCGGGCGCCCAGCTCCTCCCGGTCCAACAGCTTGAGGGAGCCGGCGGCGGCGTTGCGCGGGTTGGCGAAGAGGCGCTCCCCCGCCGCCGCCCGCCGCTCGTTCAAGGCCCGGAAGGCGGCATGCTCCAGCACGACCTCGCCGCGCACGATCGCCCGGCGGGGTGGCCGGGGCAGCGCCAGACGTCCGGGCAGGTTGGCCAGGCGGCGGGCCTGGGCCGTCATCTCCTCCCCGCGCTCGCCGTCGCCCCGCGTGGCGGCCAGCACGAGGCGGCCCTCCTCGTAGAGCAGGGAGACACTGGCGCCGTCCAGCTTGAGTTCACAGAACCAGGAGGGTGCCCTTTCCTCCGGCCCCCGGTCGAAGAGGCCGCCCGCCCCGGGCGGCGCTGGATCCGCTCCCAGGGCGGCGCGCACCCGCTCCGCGAACTCGGCCACCTCCTCTTCGCTGTAAGCGTTGGCCAGACTGTAAAGGCGCGGTTCATGCCGCACCTCGCCGCGGACGGATCCGGGGCCGGAGCCCACCCGGCGGGTGGGGGAGTCGGGCAGGGCCCAGTCCGGGTGCTCGGCCTCGGCCCTGGCCAGCAGGTCCAGCAGGCGGTCGTACTCGGCGTCGGGAATCTCCGGTTCAGCCTGCTCGAAGTACAGGCGGGCATGGCGCAACAAGGCGCGGGTCAGCGCCTCCAGCCCGGCCCTGGTGTCCGGGGGCCGCGTCAGCTCCTCCATCAGCCGCCCTCCTCCTCCACCCGGATGAGGCTGTGCACGGGCACCCCGTCCTCCTCCAGGCGCCGGCGGCCGGGCAGGAAGGCCAGCTCCACGACACAGGCGGCCGCCACCGGCAGACCACCCAGTTCCCGGGCCAGCGCGGCGGCGGCCAGGAGGGTGCCGCCCGTGGCCAGCAGGTCGTCCACCAGGAGCACGCGGGTCCCGGGTTGGAAGGCGTCGGCGTGCAGCTCCAGGGCGTCCTCGCCGTACTCCAGCTGGTAGGCGTGGCGCACCGTGCGCCAGGGCAGCTTGCCCGGCTTGCGCGCCGGCACGAAGGGCTTGCCCGCCAGATAGGCCAGGGCCGCCCCGAAGATGAAGCCCCGCGCCTCGATCCCCAGCACGGCGTCGAAATCCCGCGCCGGGCAGCACTCCAGCAGCCCGCGCAGGCAGGCGTCAAAGGCCTGCGGCTCCTGCAGCAGGGGCGTGATGTCCTTGAAGACGATGCCCGGCTTGGGGAAGTCCGGTACGGTGCGGATGTAGTCGGACAGGTTCATCTTGCCCCCTGCATGATGCGGACGACCTTGGGACGCCACCGGGACAGGACCGCCCGGTCCCCTTTCAGCGGACATTGAAGCCGGTGATGGGCGGCAGCTGCAGCTTGCGTTGCTCCACCCCCGTGACGCGGATGCGATCGGAGACCAGCATGATGCGCCTCATCACCACGGCGATGCGCTCCCGCTCGCCCTGCATCACCGCCTCCACCGAGCCGTCGGGCAAGTTGCGCACCCAGCCGCGGAGCCCGTGTTCGCGGGCCAGTCGGCTGAAGGTCCAGCGGAAGCCCACGCCCTGCACCTCGCCCTGGAAGATGGCCTGCTCCGTGCTGACCAGCTGGTCCACTAATCCTCCTCCGCCCTCAGGTCCCGGGTCATCAGGCGCACCACTTCCTCGCGCGGATCCTTGCCGGCGAAGAGAATGGCGTGCACGGCGGCCGTGATGGGCATGGAGACGCCGTGCCGCAGGGCCAGGCGGTGGGCGCTCTCCGTCGTGCGCACGCCCTCGGCCACCATCTCCATGCCGGCCAGCACCTGCTCCAGGCTGCGCCCCCGGCCGATCTGCTCCCCCACGGCGCGGTTGCGGCTGTGCCGGCTGGCGCAGGTGACGATCAAGTCGCCCATGCCCGCCAGGCCGCCGAAGGTCTCGGGCCGCCCGCCCAGGATCGTGCCCAGGCGGGCCAACTCCACCTGGCCGCGCGTCATGAGCGCCGCCTTGGTGTTGTCGCCGAAGCCCAGCCCGTCGCACATGCCGGCGGCCAGGGCGATCACGTTCTTGAGGGCGCCCCCCCACTCCACGCCGGCCAGGTCCAGGTTGCGGTAGACACGGAAGCTGGCGCTTGAGAAGAGGGCCTGCACGCGCTCCAGGACCGGCCGGCCCGTCCCCGCCGCCACCACCGCGGTGGGGATGCCGCGGCAGACCTCCTCGGCGTGGCTGGGGCCGGAGAGGCAGACATAGAGGGCCGCATCCCGCCCCGGCAGCAGCTCGGCGGCCACCTGGCTGAGACGCTGCAGGCTGCCCTGCTCAATGCCCTTGGCCACGTTGACCAGGGGCAGGGCCTCGGGCAGATGGGGCCGCAACTCGTTCAGGAGGGCGCGCTGGGTGTGGCTGGGCACGGCCAGCAGCAGCAGCTCCGCGTCCTCCACCAACCAGGCCAGATCCTGCCTCACCTCGATGGCCGCCGGCAACTCGACGCCGGGCAGGAAGGGTGAGCGCCGCGCACCTCCGGAGTAGCGGGCCACCTGCGCTCCGTCCCACTCCCAGGCCCGTACCACGCAGCCCTGCCCATGCAGATGGAGAGCCAGGGCCGTGCCCCAGGAGCCCATCCCCGCCACGGCCACGCGCGTCATGCCGCACCCTCCGCTTGGGTCCTTACCACAGGGTCGGCTCCCCGCCGCCGGCCAGGCGGCCCAGGTTGCTCCGGTGCGTGAACCAGACCAGGACGAGCAAGGCCAGGCCGAAGCCCAGGCCGGGGCCCTGCGCCTCGCCCGTGACGTAGAGCAGGGCGGGGAACAAGGTCACACCAGCCAGGCTGGCCGGCGCCATCCGCCGGGTCAGCAGCAGCAGGACAACCGCGCCCGCCAGGGACAAGGTCGCCGCCACGGGGGCCAGCACCAGGGCCGCTCCGGCGCCCGTCGCCGCGCCCTTGCCGCCCCGCCAGCGGGCCAGGGGCGACCAGCAATGCCCCGCCACCGCCGCCAGGCCGGTGGCCGCCGCCAGCCAGGGTTGATCCGCCCCCACCCAGACGCCCAGGGCCGCCGCCAGCGCGCCCTTGCCCAGGTCGAGCAGACCCACCAGCACGCCCCAGCGCCAGCCAAGCAGGCGGCCGGTGTTGGTGGCTCCGCTGGAGCCCGAGCCGATGCGCGTGGGATCCGGGCCACCCCGCCAGCGGGCGATCCAGCGTCCCATGGGCAGCGCGCCCAACAGCCAGGCGGACAGCAGGGCAAGCAGCGGCGAGATCATCACGCCTCCCGGCCTCCGCCGCGCGAAGCGGCCATCCGTCTCATTCCGAGAACCCACCCCCAAAAGCCATACCCATCGCCCTGCCCGCCCTCTCCCAGGGTCGTCGCCCTGGCCAAGGAATCCAGCGGCAGGCGACGCCCCTCGTTGGAGTTGTCCAGGAGGAGCAGCAGGGAGCGCGAGGGCGGCCAATCCCCGGTCCTGTCCAGATCCCTGCGAGACAGTATCAGGCGCCCCGTCGGGCCCGACAGGAGCAGCCCATCCAGGGGCAGGGCGCGCGGGGCGTCCGGCTGGGTCCCTCCTGCCAGCAACTGGAAGGGTCCGTCGAAGCCCTGGAAGGTCCCGCGCAAGGCGCGGCCCCCCTCGAAGTGGTTCTCGACCACGAGGGACCCGTTCAGGGCCGGCAGCGCAAGGCGCACCGGATCGCGCCTCGACCAGGCCTCCAGGACCTGCGCGTAGTCCGCCTCGGGCATCCGTTCCAGGCCCTGGAAGCGCGCCTTGAAGCGGGCGCCTTCCAGGGTTTCCAGGCGCAGCCACACCTGGATCCGGGCATCATTCTCCAGCCGATCCAGCAGGCGCTCCAGCCGGGAGGGCCAGCGCGCCGCAAATGTCACGTCGATCTCGGCGCGCACGGGCAGAACCCCCGTGTGCAGCAGGGAAACAGCCAGCAACGCGACAAGCAGGCGGTGCGGCATCGCCCAGCAGCCTCCTGGTTGGATCGGCATCCGGACCGCGGGCCGGAGGCCCCGGCATCAGGTCAGGGGTTCCGCCAGCGGGGGCAGGCCCATCTTGGCGCGGACCTTGACCTCGATCTCGCGCGCCAGCTCCGGCTTCTCCACGAGCAGGGTCTTGACGTTGTCGCGCCCCTGCCCCAGGCGCTCCTCGCCGTAGGAGAACCAGGTCCCGCTCTTGCTGATGATCTCGTGCTCCAGGCCCAGGTCGATCAGCTCGCCCGTGCGGGAGATGCCCTCGCCGAAGGCGATGTCGAACTCCGCCTCGCGGAAGGGGGGCGCCAACTTGTTCTTGACGACCTTGACCCGCGTACGGTTGCCCACCGCGTCCTGGCCCACCTTGACCGTCCCCACCCGGCGGATGTCCAGGCGGATGCTGCTGTAGAACTTGAGGGCGTTGCCGCCCGTGGTCGTCTCCGGGTTGCCGAACATGACGCCGATCTTCATGCGGATCTGGTTGATGAAGATGAGGCAGGTGTTGGACTTGGAGACGCAGGTGGTCAGCTTGCGCATGGCCTGGCTCATGAGGCGGGCCTGGGTGCCCACGTGGTAGTCGCCCATCTCCCCCTCGATCTCGGCCTTGGGGACCAAGGCGGCCACCGAGTCCACCACCACCACGTCCAGGGCGTTGGAGCGGATCAGCTTGTCGGCGATGGCCAGGGCCTGCTCGCCATAGTCGGGCTGGCTGACGAGCAGGTTGTCCGTGTCCACGCCCAGTTTCCGGGCATAGATGGGGTCCAGGGCGTGCTCGGCGTCGATGAAGGCGCAGAGCCCCCCCAGTTTCTGGGCCTCGGCCACCACATGGAGGGTCATGGTCGTCTTGCCCGAGCTTTCCGGACCGAAGATCTCCACGATGCGGCCGCGGGGAATGCCCCCGATGCCCAGGGCGCGGTCCAGCAGCAGGCTGCCGCTGGGGATGACGGACACGTCCATGCGTGCCGCATCGTCCCCCAGGCGCATGACCGATCCTTTGCCGAATTCCTTGTCGATCTGGCTGATCGTATCCTTGAGTGCTTTCTGTCGTTCGTCCGTTTGTGCCATGGTGTCCTCTACTGGGTGTCAGGCCGTGGATGCTTCCGTCCCTAAAATATGTCGGGTCAGGACATGATGCTCGGCTCCCTCCGGGCGGAGCCGGCTCTCAATGAGCAGCAGCTCGCGCAAGCGCATGGGCAGAGGCAGGGGCGGATGCCGCAGGTGGGCGGCGGCCAGATCATCCCGGCAACTCTTCACCCGGCCGATGGTCAGGTGCGCCTTGAAGCCGTGCTCGGAGGGGGGCAGGCCCAGGCGGCGCAGCTGCTTCTCCAGGCTCCCGGCCAGCGCCTCCAAGTCGCGCGTGGCCCCCTTCAACCCCACCCAGAGCACGCGGGGCGCCGAGGGCGGACCGAAGATGCCGGGCTCGCCCAGGCGCAGGGCGGGCGCGGCGTGGTCTTTCGCCAGCTGCTCCAGGACGCGCTCCAGGTCCGGCACCAGGCGGTCCTCCGTCTCCCCCAGGAAACGCAGGGTGAGGTGCAGTTGCCCGTCCCGCACCCAATTGATGCGGTCCCGCCGGCTGGCCAGCTGCTCCCGCGTGCGGGCCAGCTCGGCCTTCACCTCGTCGGGCAGGGCCAGGGCGATGAACAAGCGTCTCGTCATGGGCGGGGGGAACCTGGCCGTGGCGCGCCAGGCGCCGACCAGGTCCTGTCTCCTATTGCGCGTCCGCTCACGCCTCGGGCTCCGCCTGGGCTTCGTCACCGGACTCCGGCAGGCGCTCGAAGAGCCAGGCCCAGGCCTGACCGGCCGCCCGCCGGCGGATCTGTTCACGGTTGCCGCGCAGGTCCAGCAGGCGAGTCGTCTCCCCCGCCGGCCCGACCAGTCCCAGCCAGACTGTCCCGACCGCTTTCTGCGGGCTGCCGCCTTCCGGCCCGGCGATGCCGGTCACGGCCAGGCCCCAGTCCGCCGCCAGGCGCTGCCGGACGCCGCGGGCCATGGCCGCCGCCACCGCCGGGGAGACCGCCCCCCAGCGGCTGATCAGCGCGGGGGGCACGCCCAGCAGCTCCTGCTTCGCCTCGTTGGCGTAGGCCACCACCCCGCCCCGGAACACGGCCGAGGCGCCGGGAAAATCGGTCAGGTCGCGGGCCAGCCATCCCCCCGTGCAGGATTCGGCCAGGACCAGGGTGGCGCCCAGGCGGCGCAGGCGCTGGAAGACCAGCTCCACCACCGGCTTGCCGCTTTCTGCCAGAAGAAAGGGACCCAGCCGGGACCGCACCAGTCGACGGGCCTGCCCGGCGCGTTCTTCCTGCTCCGCGGCGTCCAGCGGGGGCAGGCGCAGCCGGAAGAGCACGCCGTCCGCGTTGGGGTAGAAACCCGGCTCGCCCAGCGCCGCCAGGTCGGCCAGCGGCTCCAGGCGCCTGGCCAGGTCGGCTTCGGGCAGGCGCCGGCTGCGGAAGGCCAGGGTGAGGCCGCGGGGCCGCGCTCCGAAGCGCTCCGTCAGCAGGGGCAACACGCCGCCGGCCAGGAGGTGGCGCATCTCGCTGGGCACGCCGGGCAGGGCGATCCAGAGGCGGCCCGCCTGCTCGAAGACGAGGCCGTCCGCTGTGCCCACCTCGTTGCGCAGGTGGCGGCCGGGCCGCGGATGGAGGGCCTGGCTGCGCTGCAAGGGGCCCGGCACGCGGCCCCGTTCGCGGAACCAGTCCTCCAGCTCCCGCCAGCGTGCCTCGTCGAAGACCAGCTCCGCCCCGAAGGCATCGGCCAGGACCTGGCGGCTGCGGTCATCCACCGTGGGTCCCAGGCCGCCCGTGCTGATCACCACCTCCACGCCACCGGCCGGATCCAGCAGGTCCTCCACCTCGCGGCGCAGGGCGGCCGCCTCGTCCCGCACCAGCCGCAGGTCCCGGGGGCGCAGACCCAAGCCGTCCAGGGCGGCCACGATCTCCCGGCCGTTGCTGTCGGCCGTGTGGCCATCCACCAGTTCGTCGCCGATGGCCACCACGCGCAGGCCCGGCGTCAACCGCCCCGCCGGTGCGCCCGTTCCGTGGATTCCATCCTTCGCTGGATTCTTCATGACTCCCGTTCGAAATTCCAGACAGGGGCGGCGCCAGCGCGCCCCCCGCAACCCCATCGTCCGACCGGCCCGACAGGCGCCCGTCCCGCCGGGCTCAGGCCGCCCACAGGCCGACCACGCGCAGGATGATCCCGGCCAGCAGCCCGGCCAGGAGGTCGTCGGCCATCACCCCCAGGCCGCCCGGCAGACGCTGGAGGCGGTCCACCCAGCAGGGTTTCCAGATGTCGAAGAGGCGGAAGAGCAGGAAAGCCGCCCCGCATCCCAGCCAACTGGTCGGCGCGGCCACCACCAGGGTCAGCCACTGACCGGCCACCTCGTCCGCCACCACGCGGGAGGGATCGTGTCCCCAGGCCCGCTCGCCCGCCTCGCAGGCGGCCCAGCCCAGCGCAAGCAGCGCCACGCCCATCACGGCCAGGGCCAGGGGCGGACTGGCCGCTCCACCGGTCAGCCACCACAGGGGAAAGGCGAGGAGCGAACCCCAGGTCCCCGGCGCCACGGGCAGGCGTCCCAGACCCAGGCCCTGGGCCCAGGCCAGCAACAGGGGGCTCATCCTTCCTCCCCCGGTGGAATGTCGCCCGCCGCCCCGCTCTCCCCCGCTCCCCGGCCTGGCCGCACGGACCGGCGCAGTTCGCGGCGGATGCGCGCCTGTTGGCGGGCCGCCAGGCGGGCCTGACGCAGGGCCTTGCGATGTCGTGGATAGCGCAGGAGATAGATGGCGAAGGTGGCCACCGTCAGCACGGTGCTGGCCACGAAGCCGGCCCCGATCCAGGGCAGGATGCCGTCCCAGCCCATCAGGCGCGAGATCCAGGCCGGGGACAGGTTGTCGATCTCCATCACGTTGAGGCGGAAGAGGGCCAGCAGGATCGTGGTGAACTGGATGGCCGTCTTGAGCTTGCCCAGTTTGGAGAAGGAGAGGTCGACTCCCCGGTAGAGGCTGATCACCGACAGGATGAGGATGCCCAGCTCGGCCAGGGCAATGGCCACGATGCAGGGCACGGCGATGGGCACCTGCTGGCCCAGGTCGCCCCGCATGAGCAGGGCGAAGAAGAGCGAGACGGAGAGCAGCTTGTCGGCCAGCGGATCGGCGAACTGGCCGAACTGGGACTCCTGCTGCAGCCAGCGGGCCAGGAAACCGTCCAGCCAGTCGGTCACGGCGGCCAGCACGAAGATGGCGGTGGCCACCAGGTGGAGGGGCGTGAACTCGCTGAAGAAGAGGATGAGGAAGGCGGGCACCATGATGAAGCGCAGCAGTGTGAGGAAGTTGGGGATGGTGAACACCGGCTTCCTCCCTCCCGCCTGTACGGTCCCAGCCCGTGCCACAGGCTACTTCAAGCGCTCCCGTCCGTCCAGGGCGCGCGCCAGGGTCAACTGGTCGAACATCTCCAGGCTGCCCCCCGCCGGCATGCCCCGGGCCAGGCGGCTGAGGCGGATGTCCAGGTCCTCCAACCGGCGCTGCAGATAGAGGGCGGTGGCGTCCCCCTCCACCGTGGTGCTGGTGGCGAGGATCACCTCGCGGACGCCCTCGCTCCGCAGGCGTTGCTCCAGCTCGGCGATGCGCAAGCGCTCCGGACCCACCCCGTCCAGCGGCGAGAGGGCGCCACCCAGCACATGGTAGAGGCCGCGGTACTCGCCGCCCCGCTCGAAGGCGAGCAGGTCCGGCACCTGCTCCACCACGCAGACCAAGCCCTGGTCACGGGCGGGGCTGGCGCAAAGGGCGCAGCTCTCGTCCTCGCTCAAATTGCCGCAGCGCACACAGAAGCGGCATTGGTCGGCGGCGCGGACGAGGGCGGCCGCCAGCTCCCGCACCCGCCCGCCCTGCAGCAGCAAGTGCAGGCCCAGGCGCAGGGCCGTCTTGCGGCCAATGCCGGGCAGGCGGCCCAGTTCGGCCACCAGGGCCTCCAGGCTGGGACTCAGACCCGACATCACAGGGCGAAGGGCAGGTTGGCGCCGCCCGTCAAGGCCGCCATCTCCCGCTCGGAACGGGCCCGGCTGTCGGCCAGGGCGCGGTTGACGGCGGTCAGCAGCAGATCCTCCAGCAGGGCCGGATCCCGGCCCAGGTCCGGATCGATCCGCAGGGCAAGCAGTTGCTGGCGGCCACTCACTGTCACGCGCACGACGCCGCCGGCCTCCGCCTCCCCCGCCTCGGCCTCGAAGCGCTCCTCGGCCAGGCGGGCCTGCAACTGCTCCACCTTGAGCTTCATGACCTGCGCCTGCTTGATGAGCCCGCCCAATCCGCCCTTCATCCGTCCTCCCGATCCACGCGCCGCCTCAGCCGTCCAGCAGGCGACCCTCCATCCGTGCGAAGAGGTCCTCCACCAGCGGCGCCTCCCGCCGCAGCTCATCGAAGCGGCTGCGGGAGTCCAGGTGGGTGCGCCGCGTCTTGAGGAAGCGTTCCTCGTCGCTGAGGGCGCCCTCCTTGAACTCCAGCGTAGGGGCCGCCCCGCCCAGCAAGCGGCCCAGCAGGGCCTCCAACTGGGGCCGGGCCTGCCGCAAGTGGTCGGCGATGAGGCCGCCCCCCAGCTCCCCCTTGAGCACGAGGCGCCCCTCGCCCAGCCCGACGGGCAGCACCTGCAGGAAACCGTCCAGGAGCAGGGGGAAATCCCGCTCCACCGCCTCCTGGAAAGCCGGCCACAACTCCCGCAGGCGGGCCAGGTCGACCGGTGGCGTCGCGACCACCGCCGGCTCCTGCTCCCCCGCGGGGGGCGCCAGCGCCCTTCCCGCCTGGCCAGGGGGGGCCGGCCGCGTGTCCTTGTCCGGCGTGGAGATCGCCGTCTCCGGCCGCGGTGGTATCAGGTCAGGGCCGGCCCGAGCCGGGCTTTTTTTTGCCTCCCCGTCCGCCGCCGCGCCCAGGCTTTCCGCGGGCAGGCCGGCCAGGGTGCGCAGCAGGTCCTGCAAGTCCAGGCTCTGCTCCATGCGGACCAGGCGAAGCAGGGTCAGTTCGAAGCGCAGGCGGGGATGCCCGCCCCGGCGGATGGCCTCGATCTGTCCGCCCAGATAGCCCAGCATGCGGACGAGGTCGTCCTCGGGGAAGGCGGGCGCCAGGGCGCCCAAGCGGGCCAGCAGATCCTCCGGCAGCTCGGCGGCGGCGCCGGCGGGGTCCAGACGCACCAGGAGAAGGTGCCGCAACTGGTCGGCCAGCTGCAGAAGGAACTCGGCCAGATCCGTGCCCGCCGCGCTCAGGTCGCGGGCAAGGCGGAGGGCGGCGGCGCCGTCGCGGTCGCGCAGGGCCTCCAGCACCTGGTCCAGGCGTTCCTGTCCGACCAGTCCCAGGGCCTGCACCACCTCCTCATGGGAGACCTCGCCCTCGCTGAAGGAGAGCACCTGATCCAACATGGACTGGGCGTCCCGCATGCCGCCGTCGGCCCGCCGCGCGATGAGGCGCAGGGTGCGCGGCTCGATGCGCACCTCCTCGCTGGCGCAGACGCGGGTCAGGCTCTCCTCGATCTCCTGGGGGGTCAGGCGCTTGAAATCGAAGCGCTGGCAGCGCGAGAGCACGGTGAGGGGCAGCTTGTGCAGCTCTGTCGTGGCGAAGATGAAGACGGTGTTGGGCGGCGGCTCCTCCAAGGTCTTGAGCAGGGCGTTGAAGGCGCTGGTGGACAGCATGTGCACTTCATCGATGATGTAGACCTTCCAGCGCGACTCGCCGGGCCCGTACTTGACGTTGGCCCGCAGCTCCCGGATGTCGTTCACGGACTTGTTGCTGGCGCCGTCGATCTCGATCACGTCGAAATGGCTGCCGGCCTGCACGTCCTGGCAGGAGCGGCAGACGCCGCAGGGCTCGGGGGTGGGGCCCTCGGCGCAATTGAGGCTTTTGGCCAGGATGCGGGCGATGGAGGTCTTCCCCACGCCGCGCGGTCCGCTGAAGATGTAGGCATGGGCGATGCGCCCGCTGCGGATGGCATTCTCCAGGGTGCGCACCACGTGACGCTGGCCGATCACCTCGGTGAAGCGCTGGGGCCGCCACTTGCGGGCGAGGACCAGATAGGACATGCAGGGCTCTCCCGGGATTGCGGCCGGATGGTGGAGCAGAAGACCGGCCGGATGCAGACGACGGTTCACCGCGGCACAAGCCAGTATCGCTTGCCGCTGCTACCTTCCGGTCCTGACGGGATTGGGCGACCTGTCATCGCACGGATCCCCGTCATCTGCATCCGACCGGCCCCTACCGCCAAGTCGGCGGGGCCGACCGCGCCCAATATAGCATGGCTCCCGGCGGGATGGGTCGCGGCGGCGGAACTCTCAGGGTTGCCGGCGCGGCACGACCCAGGCGTTGTTGAATCCCAGGCGCAGGGCCTGACGCTTCAGCTCGCCCGCCTCCTCCATCGTCGCCACGCCGCCCACCCTCACCTTGTAGTTGGGCGGATCCCAAACCACCTCCACCGCTGCGCCCGCAAAGACCAGTTCGGCCTGGAGGCGCATGTCCTCGGCCGTCTCGGGATCGGAGGTGGACATGATCTGGATCTGGAAGCGGGCGTCGGGCGGGACGACCGGACGGGCCGGGGTGGCGGGGGCCAGCAGCTCCTCCTCGGCCGCCCAGGCATCCTCGGGGCTCTCCAGCCAGGCTGTCTCCGGCGGATCCTCCCGGCCCGGGAGGACCTCGTCGAGGGATGGCTGCCTCGGCGGGGGATCCAGCAGGGGGAGCTCCTCCGCCACCGGCGGCGCAGTCGCGGGAAGTGACTCGCCCAGGGCCGGCCGAAGAAAAGGCTGGCGGGGCGGACGCCGGTCCTCCATCGTCCGCTCGGGCGGGGACTCCCCGCCGAGGGCCGCCGCTGCCCCTGGCAAGGCCGGGACGGACCCCGCCGGCGCGGGGCGCGGTGGCGGCGCGGCCCCCACCCGCCGGGCCGAACCCGGACGAGACAAGGGCCGCAGGGGCAGATCGGCCGGATCCAGCCATTCCTCCTGCCGGACAGGGCTTCCTTGGGCCAGTCCCGCATCCGGAGCAGGCTGGGGGTGGCCGCGCAGGGGGGCGTCCGCCTCAATGGCCGGGCGCAGGCAGCCGCCCAGAAGCAGGATCAGGAGGATGGCCGGGCAGCCCAGACGCATGGTCGACCCTCGTTATTGGCCGATCGGCCCATGGCCGCCCGGCAGATGGCCGCCCGGCATGGGCAGGTTGACAAGTTCCACGCTGGCGGGTGGCACCCAGCCGCTGCGGCCATCGGGAAGCTCGATCTCGCACCAGCCCTGCTCCCCTTCCCGCAGCAGCACGACCGTGGTGCCCACATGGAGGTCGAACTGGGCGGTCGCGCCCGGGCTGGGCGCGGCGCGCACCTCGACCTTGGGGGCCAGCAGCACGGCCCGCGGACGGTGGCTCAGGCGGCGGTCCTGCAACAGCAGAAGCGTCAAGCCGGCCAGGGCCGGGAGCATCAGCATGGCGAGGAGCAGGCGTCCCGCCGCCGGCAGGCGGCGCTCGGGCACAACATAACGGCAGGCGCCCACACCTGCCGCGCCCAGGGCGAAGATCAGAGTCGCCCAGGCCAGCAGGGCGGACGGGAGGCGGGCCAGCAGACCGTCCAAGGCATCCCAGAGCGGCAGGCGGACGTGCGGGTCGAACTGGTCGGCCAGGCGCGCCCGCACCAGGTCCAGGTTGGCGCGGGCATCCCGGTCCCGCGGATCCAGCAGGAGGGCCCGCTCCCAGTTGAGCACGGCGCGGCCCAGGTCGCCCTGGCGGAAGTGGGCGTTGCCCAGGTTGTAGACCAGCTCCCCTCCTCCGTAGCCCTCGTCGAGCAGGCTCTGCCACAGCTGGACGGCCTGCGGGAAATCCTCCCGCTGGTAGGCCTCCTGGGCCGCCGCGAAGCGTCGGAGGGGAGTCTCCTCAGCCGCCTGGACGGGAGGCGCTGGCCAGGCGGCCGCCAGCAGCAGGCAAAGCAGAAAACGGACGGGGGCGCTCATCGCTTCTCCTCCCGGCTGAACCAGGCCTCCAGGTCGGCCAGCAGTCCGTCCAGCGCGGACTCGGGCAGGGCGCCGCCCCGGCCGTAGCGGGCGAACTCGAGGGCCCGCCAGCTCTGTTCGAGGCGTTCGGACAGCTCGGCCGGCGCGTCGCGCCGCGTCAACTCGCGCCGGCAATCCTCGGGCAGAAGGCCGGTGGCGGCGCGCCCCAGGCGGTCGGCCAGGTAGCCGCGCAGCACCTCCTCCTGCAGGGCCGGCCCCCCGGCTCCCCGGCGCAGAGCCTGGCGGGCCCGGCGCAGGGCACCCCGGCTGCGCAGCGCGGGCGCTGACCGGCGGCGGCGCTCCCGCCAAGTGGCGACTCCGGCGGCGGACGGCACCAGGATCAGGGCCAGGCCCAGGCCGGCCAGCCATGGGATACGATGGTGGACGGGCGGACGGCGCCACGGCAGGGCGGCGTGTGCGGGCAGGATGTGGCGGATGTCCTGTCCGTAGCTGAGCACGCGACCGCCGACGGGAGGCAGGGCTGAGAAGGCGGCGCCTCCTTCGCCCGGGGCCACCTCCACCGTCCACGGTCCGGCGCTGCGTCGCTGATAGCTGCCTGTGGCCGGATCATACCAGGCGAAGACGACCGCATCGATGCGCTGCTCGCCCGGCTGGCGCGGCACGAGCAGGGTCTTGAAGCGCTTGCGGCCCTGCTGGCCGCGGGCTGTCGCCTTGAGCGAACTCTCCGTCTGCGTGTCATAGCGCTCGAGATCGGGCGAGTGGCTGAGGAGGGGCGCCTCCAGACCACTCAGGTAACCCGTCCCCTCCACCGTCACGGTCAGGGTGAGGGCCTCGCCCGCCTTGAGGCTGGTGCGGTCGGGGGCGGCGCCCAGGCTGAAACTGCCCACCACCCCGCTGAACTCGGGCGGCGCTCCGGGCGGCAGGGCCTGCACCTCCAGGACGAGCGGGTCGGTGCCGAGGGAGAGGGTCTTCAGGCGGTTGAAGACGGATGATCCGAAGAAATCGAAGGGATCCCGCCCGCGGCGGGACTGGCTCTCCTCCACCTGGAGGGACATGGCCAGCGGCTCCAGGCGCAGGCTGCCCTCGCGGACGGGAATGAGCAGCCATTCGGCCAGGACGGCCGTGTTCCAGCTTTCGCCACCGATGGTGCGGGTCTGCACCTCGGGCTGGCGGGGCCGTTCGAGGGCCTCCACCACAAAACCCGGCGCGCTGCCCAGCTGGGGCACGTCATAGCCACGCACATTGAGCTTGAAGTCCAGGCGCAGCCTCAGGCGCGCGGTCTGCCCCACCACCGGACGCCGGGGCTCCACCTCGAAACTGAGGCGGGCCGGGCGCTCGCCCCCGGCGCGGGCCTGGCCGCGGCCGGGCACGGTGAGCGCATCCGTGCTCAAGGTCTGTCCGCCCACCTGGACGGTGGCCGGCCCCACGCGGACCGGCTGGTCCGATTGAAGAAGGAAGGAGAAAGTCCAGCTCTTCTCCTGGCTGACCGCCCCGTTGACGATGCTCATGCTGGTGCCCACGGCGGGACCGGAGAGGCGCTTGAGGCCGCGGAAGTCAGGGAAGCGCGGCTCGCCGTCGGCCGTTTGCCCACGCAGGTCCTTCAGCGTGTAGACGATGCGGATCTCGTCCCCCTCCTGCTCCAGGCGGGCCGTGAAGCTTGCCGCCGCCAGGGAGGAGGCGAGGAGGAGCCAGCCCGCCAGCCATGTCCACACCGCTCTCTGCATCCTACCAGTCCTTTTCCACGCGGCGCCGCTCGCCCGGCAGCCGCTGTAGTTGACGCTCCAGGCTCTGCCGCTCCTGGGCGCCCACCGCGTTGAGCAGCTGCTGCAACTGGTCCGGATCAAGGGGCCGGGCCTGGGCGCTGGAGTCGGCGGCTTGGCCCGCCTCGTCCTGCCGGGCCTCCCGCGGGCGGCCCGCCTCGTCCTGCTGTCCATCCTGGGACGGCCGCGGCTGCCCGTCCTGACCTTCCTCCCCCTTCTGCTCCTCGTCCTGGCTCTGGCCGCCCCCCTGATCCTGCTTCTGTCCATCCTCTCCCTGTTCGCCGTCCTGCGGATCGCCTTGGCCCTCCCCGTCCTGCATCTGGCGAAGGGCCAGTTCCAGGTTGTGGCGGGCTTCGGCCAGGCCCGGCCGGCGCACGAGGGCCTCCTCGAGGGCCTGGGCCGCCTCCTGCGGCCGCTTTTGGTCAAGCAGGACGCGCCCCAGGTTGGCATAGGCCCGGGCCGCCAGGTCCGCGTCGGCGCCCGACCCCTCGCCGGCCGCCAGGCGGAACTGGGCGGCGGCGCCGTCCAGATCGCCGCTGCGAAAGAGGGCGTCCCCCAGGTTGAAACGGATCTGGGCGTTCTCCTTCAGCGCCAAGGCCCGTCCGAACCCTTCCGTGGCGGCGCCGTGGTCGCCCTGGCGGTAGGCGCGCAGGGCGCGGTTGTTCTCGCTGGCCTGGTCCGCCCCGGCCGACGCCGCCAAGGTCAGCAGCGCGATCAGCGCGAGGCCGGCCGCGGGCAGCCGGCGGCGGGCCGGCCACCACCAGGCGCCCAGCACGAGCAGCATGCCCGGCAGCAGGAAGACGGCGAAACGATCCTGCCAGCCGGCATACATGCGGCTGCCCAGGCGACGGCCCTCCATCTCGCCCACCCGCTCGAGGATGCGCACCAGCTCGTCGCCGCCCGGGGTGGAGCGCAGGTAAAGCCCGCCCCCCTCGGCCGCCATGCGCTGCAGGACCGCCTCATCCAGGCGTGAGAAGACGATGCTGCCCTGGCGGTCCGTCTTGTAGGAGCCCGGCCTCTGTGGATCGGGCAGGGGGGCGCCCTCGGGCGTCCCCATCCCCACCGTGTGGATGGTCACGCCCGCCTCGCGGGCCTGGACCAGCGCCTCCTCCCAGTTGCCCTCCAGATCCTCCCCGTCGGACAGGATGATGAGCACGCGCTGGCCGGGGGCCGTGTCCTGGTAGACCCCCATCGCCCGGCGGATGGCGCCGCCCAGGTCGCTGCCCGGCACGGGCAGCAGTCCGGGACGGAGCAGGTCGGTCATCACGCCGGCCAGGGCGTAGTCGCTGGTGAGGGGATGCTGGAGATGGGTGGCCCCGGCGAAGGGGAGGAGGGCGACGCGGTCCCCCTTCATGCGCGACAGCAACTGGCGGATGCTGTGGCGGGCCCGCGCCATGCGGTCGGGGGCCAGATCCTGCGCCGCCATGGACTGGCTGACATCCACCGCCACCACCACGTCCACGCCGGTGCGCTCCACCTCCACCTGGCGCGTGCCCAACTGGGGACCGGCCACCGCCGTGATCCAGCAGGCCAGGCCGAGCAGGGCGGCCAGCCCGCGCAGCAGGGCGCGGGGGCGCGACCAGCCCGGCAGGAGGCGCTCCCGGGCCGCCGCGCCGCCATGGGCGAGCAGACGGCGAGGGCGGCCGGCCTCGCGCCAGGCCAGCCAGGCCAGGAGCGGCAGGGCCAGGTGCAGCCACAGCACCCAGGCATGGGAGAAGAGGATCATGCCGCCAGCCTCCCCGCCCACAATCGCAGCAGGCGCTCCAGCAGAAGCAGGGCGAGGCCCGCCGCCAGCCAGGGGAACCAGCGTTCCTCCGTCAGCCGGTACTCCTTCACCTTGATCTCCGTCTTCTCCAGCCGATCGATGGCGGCGTAGACCTCCTTCAGCTCCTTCAGGTCGCGGGCCCGGAAGTAGCGCCCCCCGGTGCGGTCGGCCATCTCGCGCAGGAGATCCTCGTCGATGTCCACCTCCATCTGCTGGATCATCACGCCGAAGGGCGTCTGCACGGGAATGGGGGCCAGGCCCTCCTGACCCACGCCGATGGTGTAGACACGCAGGCCCAGTGTCACCGCCATGTCCAGGGCCGTGCGCGGATCCAGGCCGCGGTTGTTGACGCCGTCCGTCAGCAGGATGACCACCCGGCTCTTGGCCTTGCTCTCCTTGAGGCGCCCCGCCGCCGTGGCCAGGGCGAGGCCCACCGCCGTGCCGTCCTCCATCTCGCCCAGCTTGAGATCGCCGATGAGGCCGCCCAGCATGTCGTGGTCCAGGGTGAGCGGACACTGGGTGTAGGCCTCCCCGGCGAAGACGACCAGGCCGATGCGGTCCCGGCCCCGCTCCTTGATGAAGTCCAGCGCCACGGCGCGGGCCGCCTCGAAGCGGTTGGGCTTGAAGTCCTGGGCCTGCATGGAGCCGGAAAGGTCCAGGCAAAGCAGGAGGTCCAGGCCCTCCGTGCTGAACTCGCGCTCCGCGCTGAAGCGCACGGGGCGCGCCAGTGCGGTCACGGCCAGGACGAGGGCGGCCAACAGGAGGATCTCGCCCAGCCAGACCTTGGCCCAGGTGCGCCAGGTGGGCGGCGCGCACTCCGGGGCGTCGGCCAGACTGTGGACCAGCACGGCCTCGCGGCGCCCGCCCAATCCAGGATGGCGGCGCGGCCACCAGCGCCAGGCCGCCCCCAACGCCAGCAGGGGGATCAGCCAGAACCAGCCGGGTTCCTGGAAGCTCATTGCTCCTCCCCCCGCGCTTCGACCGCCTGGTGGGCGGCCAGCAGGGCGCGATGGCGCGCCAGCAGCTTCTCCTTGCGCGGCACGGCCCATTGCTGGTAGCGCTCCACCTGGCGGGCGCAGGTCTCGGCCGCGGGCCAGCGCCGGGCGTACTTGACCCAGTCGTTCTCCTCCAGCAGCAGGAAAAGGGCCTCCAGGTCCCCGCCGTCCAGGGCCGATCCGCGCAGCAGCTCGCGCAGCTCCTCCGTCGAGCGCTCCCGGCACGGCAGGTCCAGGCAATCCTCAAGCAGACCGCGCAGGGCCAGGCTGAGGTCGCCGTAGTGGGTCTCCACCTCGCCCCGGCGCCACAGTCCCCGCTCCTGGATGGCGCCCAGGCAGTCCAGGAAGTCCTGCCAGGGATCGGGCGGCAGGGGCGGCTCCGCCGGCGCCTGTCCGGCGCGGCGCCACCACCGCCAACCCAACCCGGCCGCCAGGGCGGCCAGCAGGACCAGGCCGAGGCGGGCCAGCCACCAGCCCATGCCGTGGGCCAAGCGGCCCGGCTCCAGGATGTCCGCCGCCTGGGCATCGTCCGGCAGGGTGCCCAGGATCTCCAGGCGAAGGGTGTCGCCCAGGGCCGGTCGGCCCTCACGCCAGGGGCCGGGCACAGGCAGGGGGGCCGGACCCAGCTGGAAGCGGGCCAGGCGCAGGGTGCGCATCAGCAGGCGGCCCTCCGCTCCCTCCTCCGTGCGCAGGGAGTCCGCCCCTAGGAGGCGCCAGCCACCCAACAGCTCGCGGCCGGGCAGGGGCCAGTCCACCAGCTCGCCGGGCGCGGCCGCCACGCGGATGGTGAGGGTGAGGGGGTCGCCCAGGGTGAGGGAGTCCCGCTCCAGGGTAATGCTGGCCCATTCCCAGGCAGGGAGGGGCGACCCGCCGAGGAGGATTGCCATGAGGACGGCCGGCAGCACGCGCCCCCTCATGTGCGGCGGCTCCGGCGAAGGAAGAGCTGCTCGAGGGGGCGGCCCGGATCCTCCCCCGCCACCAGGGCCAGGTGGTCCACGGCGGCGGCCCGCAGGGCGCCCTCGAGCGCCCGGCGGCGCTCGGCCCAGCGCTCGCGCCAGTGGCGGCGCACGGCCGCATCGCCCGCGTCCAGCCAGCGGCCCCGTCCGCTCTCCAGGTCCTCCAGGCGCAGCAGGCCCAGGGGCGGCAAGGCCTCTTCCAGCGGGTCCCGCACCCAAAGGGCGACCAGGTCGTGCCGGCGGGCCAGGGAGCGCAGCGCCCGCGCGTCGAGCGGAGCCTGGAAGTCGCTGATGAGAAAGATGATCGCCTTCTTCTTCTGGGTGCGCCGAATGTGCTGGAGGAGCAGGGCGATGTCCGTGCCGCGCCCGGCCGCCTCGTGGGCGAGCAGGTCGCGGATGAGGCGCAGGCCGTGCCGCGTGCCCTTGGCGGGCGGCACGTGGCGCTCAATGCGGTCGCTGAAGAGGATGAGGCCGGCCTTGTCCCGGTTGCGCATGGCCGAGAAGGCGAGGACGGCGCCCAGCTCGGCCATCCACTCGCGCTTGCTCTTGGGGCCCGAGCCGAAACGCCCCGAGGCGGAGACGTCCACCGCCAGCAGCACGTTCAGCTCGCGCTCCTCCTGGAAGACCTTGACGAAAGGACTGCCCATGCGGGCGCTGACGTTCCAGTCGATGGCGCGGACCTCGTCGCCCGGCACGTACTCGCGCACTTCGGCGAAGTCCATGCCCTGGCCCCGGAAAGCGCTGTGGTACTCGCCGGCAAAGAGGGTCTGCACCCGGCGGCGGGTGCGGATCTCGATGCGGCGGATGTGCTCGAGCAGCTCGCGCGACAGCATGGCCGGTCCCCTCAGGCCACTTCGATGCGGTCCAGCAGGCGGCCGATCAGCTCGTCGGCGCTGACCCCCTCCGCCTCCGCCTCGAAGGAGAGGCCGAGGCGGTGGCGCAGCACGTCGCGGGCCACGCGCTTGACGTCGTCGGGCGTGACGAAGCCGCGGCGGCGCAGGAAGGCCTGGGCGCGGGCGGCGCGGGCCAGGTAGATGCTGGCGCGGGGGCTGGCCCCCACCTGGATGAGCGGGGCCAGGTCCTTCAGCCCGAACTGGTCGGGATAGCGCGTGGCGAAGACGAGGTTGAGGATGTAATCCTCGATGGGCTTCTCCAGCAGGATCTCCCGCGCCAGCTGGCGGGCGGCCAGGATGTCGGCCACGGCGCAGACGGGCCGGATCTCCTCCGCCTCCGCCCCGCTCACGCGGCGCAGGATCTCCCGCTCCTCCTCGCGCGCCGGGTAGTCCACGTGCACCTTGAGCATGAAGCGGTCGGCCTGGGCCTCGGCCAGGGGATAGGTCCCCTCCTGTTCGAGGGGGTTTTGGGTGGCCAGCACCAGAAAAGGCGTAGGGAGGGGGTGGGTCTCGCCCCCGATGCTCACCTGGCGCTCCTGCATGGCTTCCAGCAGGGCGCTCTGAACCTTGGCCGGGCTGCGGTTGATCTCGTCGGCCAGGATGAGATGGGAGAAGATGGGGCCCTTGCGCGTGCTGAACTGGCCGCTGGCCTGATGGTAGACCTGGGTGCCGAGCAGGTCCGCCGGCAACAGGTCCGGCGTGAACTGGATGCGGCGGAACTCCGTGTCGATGGCGCGGGCCAGGACGGAGACGGCCGTGGTCTTGGCCAGGCCGGGCACTCCCTCCAGCAGGATGTGGCCGTCGGCGAGCAGGCCGATGAGCAGCTTCTCCAGCATGTCGCGCTGTCCCACCAGCACGCGCCGCACTTCCCGCTCCAGGTCCTCCACGAAGGCCGAGGCCGTCTCGACGCGGCGCGTCAGTTCCATCGCATCCATCTCCATGCGCTCCTCCTCTGCTGATCGGTCAGGAACAGGCCCGCCGGCGGACCGGCGGATTCCTGAACAACTCCGCCCTGGCAAACGGCCCCTCAAACGGGGCGGGAACCGCGCAGGTTCCCGCCTGAGGTGGTGGGCTGCTCGCCGCGCTGAGGCCGGCCGCTCAGGGTTTGGCGGCGGGTTCCTCCGCGCCGGGCGCCTGGTCGGCCGGCACTGTCTCCGGGGGCGCCAGGAAATCCAGGTCGCTGATGTCCTGGCCCAGGTGCTTCAACTCCCACTCGGCCGACATGCGCAGACCGGGGTCGGCCGCCGGGTAGCCGTCGAGGAAGGCCTGGTAGGCTTCCCGGGCCTTGAGCGTGTCCTGGAAGTCGTTGGCGTAGATGAAGCCGACCATGAAGGCGCAGCGGCCGGCCTGGCTGGAGTCCGGATAGTACTCCACGTACTGCTTGAACTGGTCCAGGGCCTCGACCAGCTTGCGGTCTTTGTAAAAGTTCTCGCCGTTCTGGAGCAGGTCGGCGGCGGGGGGCTTGCTTTCCCCGCAGGACATGAGGAAGAGCAGGGCGGCGATCAGGCTCAGGCAACGCATGGCATTCCCCTTGGTTATCCGCGTGTTTCTGTTTGAAAATCGAAATGTGCCCACCCTTTCGCAAGTCGGGCCGCGCCTTGTCCGACGTTCGCACAGGTTCTATCTTGACGGCGTTCATTGTAAGGAATGGCCGAAGCTCCCATGAAGCGCAGTCCATCCGCCGCAAGCGGCACGCCTCCTAAGCCCAACACCGTCTTCCAGGGCGACTGCGGGGACCTCTTCCCCCTGTTGCCCGACGCCAGCGTGGACCTGGTGCTGACCGACCCCCCCTACAAGGACTACCAATCCAACCGCCCGGTGGCCCATGGCAAGGTGAGCGCCATCTCCGCCGCCACCTTCGACCTGCCACGCTTCATCCACGAATCGGAGCGGGTCCTCAAGCCGGGCGCCCATTTCTACTGCTGGTGCGACCACCTGAGCTTCCCCGCCATCTTCGAGGCGATCCAGGAGCGCACGCGCGGACTGTCGCCGCGCCAGGCGGCGGGCCGGCTCAAGTACAAGAACTGCCTGATCTGGGTGAAGAACAACCATGGATCGGGGGATCTGGCCGGCAACTACGCTCCCCAGCACGAACTGGTCATCTATGCCTCGCGGGGCCGCACGCGGCCTCTCCAGTCGGAGAAGCGCCCCTCCAACGTCTTCTTCGAGCGGGACAACCAGGGGCGCATCAGCTTCTACTCGAAAGTCTCCAACTACCGCTTCCAGCACGGAACGAGCAAGCCCCTGGCCATCCTCCAGCAGATGATCAGGGCCTCCAGCCGCCCGGGCGAGCTGGTGCTGGATCCCTACGGCGGCAGCCTGTCCACGGCGGAGGCCGCCCTGCGCGAGGGGCGTCTCTACCTGGTCGGCGAACTGGATCCCGAGCACTGCCAGCGCGGCATCGAGCGCCTGAGCCAGGTGCACGAGGAGCTGCTTGACGAGGGCTACGACCCGGAGCGGCTGTCCGGTCCCCACTTCCAGGAGCTGGCCACCGCCCCGCCGCCAGCGCCCCGCCGGGCGGCCGCCGGTCCCACCCGGGAGGCGGTGGCCGAGGCCCCGGCCCGCGCCGCCG
>JAUXWS010000032.1 GCA_030685015.1 bacterium | reverse complement strand
CCCCGCTTTCTTTTCGCGAAAAGAAAGCGGGAAGAGGCGGCGCTTGCGCCGCAATGTCTTGTCGGACGAGGGCCCTATCACCTGGTGCGCCTGCCGTGGCAATTGGTTCAGGCCTGCGGCCTTCACCGCAGGAGACCACCTTCCCCCTGCCAGGGGGAAGGCCCGGATGGGGGTTTGCCGCCTGCCGCCTTCACCCGCTCCGCGGGCGAAGGCGTGAAGCATGCTCGCGGCACCTCAGTAACCCACAAGGACGCCATCGTAGCCCATCTCCGTGAGGGCGCCGTGAAGCATGGCCCGCTTCTCCCGGTAGGGCAGGAAGGCGCTCTTGAAGCCGTTGGTGATGATCTTCGCCACTTCCTGCTCCGTCAGGCGGAAGACCTGGGTGATGCGCCACAGCTCTTCGGTGACGGTGGTGTCGCTGATGAGCCGGTTGTCGGTGTTGACCGTGATGCGCAGGCCGTAATCCAGGTAGAACTTGAGCGGGTGGGAGGCGAGGTCCGTCACCACGCGGGTTTGCACGTTGCTGGTGGGACAGGCCTCGATGGGCACGCGCAGGTCGTTCATGTAGTTGAGCAGGCTGCCGTCCTCCTTCAGGCGCGTGGAATGGCCGATGCGCTGGGCGTGAAGGTGGTGGAGGGCCTGGTGGATGCTCTCGGGGCCGTAGGCCTCGCCGGCGTGGACCGTGCAGTTGACGTTGTTCTTGCGGATGAGGTAGAAGGCCTCGCGGTGGTCCTTGGCCGGGAAGTTGGCCTCGGCGCCCGCCAGGTCGAAACCGACGACGCCCGCGCTCTTGTAGGCCACGGCCAGTTCCGCCAGCCGCAGCGAGGTGGCGGGGTTGATGTTGCGGATGCCGCAGACGATCACCCCGCAGCGGATTGGGTACTGCCGCTCGGCCCGGCGCAGGCCGGCCAGCACGGCGTCCATCACCTGGGCCAGGCTGAGGCCCCGCTCCACATGGAGGATGGGCGAGTAGCGCACTTCCAGCCAGCGCACGTTCTCGCGGGCGCAGTCCTCGGCCAGTTCGAAGGAGGTCCGCTCCAGGGACTCCACATCCTGCATGACGGCCAGGGTGTAGCGGAAGACGGCCAGGTAGTCCACCAGGCTCTCGTAGTTCTGGCCCAGGCGCAGCAGCTGGAAGAGGTCCGCCACGTCCATGCTGGGCAGCTCGACGCGGCGCTCGCGGGCCAGCTCGATCATGGTGGCCAGGCGGAGGGAGCCGTCCAGGTGGCAGTGCAGTTCCGCCTTGGGCATGGAGAGGATCTTCTCACGGGTCAGGCTCATCGCCCCTCCGGTTGACAAGAGGGCCGCTCCCGAAGGACGGCCCTCACTTCCGGCGCCGGATGGCGGAATCGTCTCCGCACCCACGGTGGGTGAATATAGCGCCCCGCGCCCTGGGAACCCGATCCCGGGCGAATGGCCGACTCAGTCCAGGCGCCCGGCGGCGATGGCCGTGGTCATGGCGTCCAGCCGGGCGTAGGAATCCCCCAGGCGGCGCTGGGGAATGGCCGCCATCTCCTTGTGATCCTCGCTTGTCAGCTGCGTGCCGACCAGTTTGAGCAGCTCGGCCAGCTCGGGGTGGACGCGATCCGCGTACTCATAGGCCTTGAGCATGGCCAGCAGATGGAGGCGCTCCGTGCGCGACAACTCCAGCTGCTCGCCGTGGTCGTCAATGACCGCTTCCCAGCGCACGCGGGGCATGTAGCCCAGCCGGCGCAGGTCCTCTACCATTTTCTGGACACGGGTCGCCGGTGACAGCAGCAGCAGCTGCTCCTCGAACAGGGCCAGCCAGGACTTGCGCAATCCGGGCAGGAGGCACAGCTCCTGCATGAGGCGGGCATCCTCTGTCTTCAAGACCATCAGTTGCGGATCGACCAGGATGTGGCCGTGGCGGCTGGTCACCTCCTCCAGCAGGTAACTGACGTTCTGGGGGATGGCCTGGGCGCTGTTGGCGGTCAGGAAACTGCGGATCCCCTCCAGGTCCAGGCCGCTGTCCAGGCCGCGGGAAAGGGACTGGGCGCTGATCCGGTAGCGGCCCCGCTCATAATCGGCGAAACGGGCCAGGAAGAGGGTGCGTTCCGGCAGGAAGCGGGCCGGCACCCAGATCTCGAGATTGGCCTGGACGAGCAGCTTCTCGGCGGGATCGAACCAGGTGTCCAGATCCTCCGCCGGCAGACCCTCCTGCAGGATGCGCCGGCCCCTGCCGGAGAGGCGGAAGACGAGGCCGCCCTGTTCGGGGTGGTTGGACAGCTCCACCAGGCCGAACCAGAAGAGCGGCTTGACCAGCTGGTGCGTGACGAACTTGTCGATGGCGGCGCGCTGGGAATCGTTGCGCGTGCCGCCCTCCATCTGGCCGTAGAGGTAGGCGATCTCCTCCAGCCCGATCCAGGCGGCGGGACTGACCTGGCGCAACAGCCACAGCAGTCGCAGGGGATCCAGGCCGGCGCCCTCGGCCTTGCCAAGGCTGTCCTCGAGGCGGCCCTTCTCCAGCAGGTCCGCCCCGAAGGCGTCGCACATCATCAGGCGCAGGCTTTCCGCGGGCTGGCGGAAGAAGGCGGCGGTGGCGGCCACGTTGACGGCCCACACCTCGTGCTGCAGCTGCACGATGCTGTGCTGCTCGAAAAAGTCGAACAGGAAATTGAAGAGATGCTGGTCGTCCTGGGCGGGCTGGAAGAGAGAGCAGACGCGCTTCACTTCCGTCTTGTGCATGCCGCCCTTCTGGATGCGCAGGATGCGGTGGTTGACCAGATGGATGAGCAGGATGAGGGCGTTGTGGAAGAGCTGCACCGGCTCGTGGCGCACCTTCCAGGCCTCCGGCGAAAGGCGTCCGGCGAAGGCGGGCACCAGCTGGGTCGGCGCCTCCTGCAGTTGGAAGTTGGCGCGCACCATGACGACGGCGTCGGTCACGAGCAGGATCCTGCCCTCGGCCGGGAAATACTGGTCGTGCTTGAGCAGGGCGCTGCCGTCGCTGGTCCACACCAGGCCCGTGGAGCGGAAGAGGGTGATCAGCTCCCGCTTCAGCTCATCGGAGTCCACCTTGATGCCGAAGAGGCCGACCTGCTTGCGCAGATCGCGCAGGGTCAGGCCCTCGGCGTGCATGGACAGGATCTTGAGGATGACGCGGCCGGTCCAGGTCAGCTGTTCTTCCACCGCGCGACGAAAGGAGTCGCTGTCCAGCAGCAGGGCTTTGAAGGAAGCAAGCAGCACGGCCCGGTCCAGGCAGCCCTCCGCCGCCGGCTGCGGACTGCCGGCGTAGAAGCCGTCCGCCATGCGGCGCAACTCCTGGGGGTCCCGGCCGGCCAGCTTGCGCCGCAAGCGGTTGCGGTAGAAGGTGGGCAGGCGGAAGAGGGGTTCGAGGTGGTCGACCAGGCTGACCAGTTCCGGCCCCTCGGGCAGGGCTTCCTCCTCCTCCGGCCGCACGGCGCGGTGCAGGCGGATCAGATCGGATTTGCCCAGGGTCGCCAGCAGGTCGTCCGGCTTTTCGTCGCCCCTGCCGCGCAGCAAGGTCTGCATCTCGGCCAGCGGCACGGATCCGCCCTCGGCGGCCAGGTAGTAGATGATCTCCAGGTGCTGGTGCTGGCTTTCCTGGAAGGTGGCCAAGTGGCGCAGGGCGCGCAGGAAGTCGGATGGGATGTGGAAAGCCATCATAGGGTGTGAAGGATCGTTCCTGAACAATAGATTGGCCCGGGAACGCGGCCTGTTGTAGCCGTCTGAGGGGGCCGCCCGCCTCGCCTGTTAAAGGCTTGTGAGTCTAGCAGTTCGTTCAAGCCTTGTCAAGTTGACGACGACCCGTTGCAAGGGAAGAGAACACGATGGTGCGAGCGCCACGCCGCCACTTGATCCTGCTGCTTGTCTTGACGGCCTTGCTGTCAGGTGGTTGTCTGGTGAAGACCATCAACCACTTGTGGGCCACGCGAAACCAATTGCTCAAGTTTGACACGCATTTCCACTTCGAGCGGGCCGCCGGGGACAAGGGTCCCGCCTTGCACTTCCTTGCGCCGAAACTGACCCGGGAGGATGTGCGCGCCCTGGTGAGCGGACGGGAACCCAGCACGGTGACCCAGCGGAAGGGCGGCGAGGTCTGGGTCTTCCGCTATCTGCGGCGTCCGCCCATGAGGGGCAAGGCCATTCATCTGGAGCTGGAGTTCCAGGGCGACCTGCTCACGAGGGTGAGGGTGGACAAGCGCTTCAGTGATCATCTGGGCGATGATCGCATTGAAATGCTGGTTCGTCAGTTCGTGGGGCGCGACACGGAGCTGGACTTGTTCAGCAAGCGGGTGGTGTGCAAGGTGCCGACCCGGGAGCTGGCCCGCTTCCGTCCTCTCACCCAGGCCGATGTCCACGCCCTCTTCGGCAAGGAGAGCCTGGTCCGCGAAGTGGAGCTGAAGCCCCACGAACCCAAGTTCATCTATCGCTACCGCCTCGCCGGAACCGCGGGGAGCAAGGCGGCGATGAGTTTTGGCGCAACTTATCTGGACAACCACCGCTTGGCCCGCATCACCAGCCGCATCGGTTCCTTCTCGCTGGAGTTCGACTTGAGCGGCCAGCCCTGAACATGCGTGCCGCGCGCCCGTACGCTTGGTGGCATGACCTGCAAGTCGGCCCGGGCACGGGCATGGAAACGCTCCCAAATCCGGCCCGCTTCTTGCACCCAAGCCCAGCTTCGTTGGAAGTAGGGTGGGTGACTGGTATGTTTGCAACTTAACCTGTTGCCTTGTGGCTCGCGCGGGCAACATTTTGACAAGGCCTCGCCTGGTTGACCACAACCGGCATGGCGCATGTGGAAACAGGAGGAATCATGAAGCCCGGCCAAACCGCCCAGCTTTTCACGGTCTGCCTCTTCTCGCTTGGTCTGATGACGGGTTGTGGAGGCGGCACGTCCCGCTTCGACACCGGGCCGGTGATGGACCCCGAGGAAGGCGTCAATTCCAATGATTATTGGGCGTCCAAGGGCTTTGAAACGCAGAACAATCCGGCCGGCGCCCTGCCGGACGTGCCCGCCGAGCTGGGCGGCCAGGGCTTCGACGAGATATCCGCCGGCCTGGGCTTCCAGACCAACACGACCTACAAGTCGATGGCCGATCCCCGCGGCGTGCCCGGCGGCATGCTTCGCATCCCCCTCGCCGAGTTCCCGGCCACCCTGCGCAGCGAGGGCAAGGACGCCAACACCACCTTCATGGCCCTCGTTTCGGGCATGATGTACGAGTCCATGATGAGCCTGGACAACTGGACGGACGAATTCATCCCCAGCCTGGCCAGCCATTGGAAAGTGGAGGACAACCCGGGCGGCGGCCAGACCTTCACCTTCCGCCTCAATCCCAACGCCCGCTGGCAGACCGGCCACCGCTTCACGGCCGACGACGTGCTGGCCACCTGGAAGCTGATGGTGGACGACGGTCTGCTGCAGCCCTACAACGGCGTGCTCTACCGCCAATACAGCGAACCAGAGATCCTCAGCCCCTATCTGGTCCGCACCTCCACCAAGGATCTCAACTGGCGCCATTTCCTCTACTTCGGCGCCTCCATGACCATCTACCCGGCCCACATCATCGGGAACATCACGGGCAAGGAGTACATGGAGCGCTTCCAGAACCAGACCATGCCCGGTTCCGGCGCCTACCTGCTGCGCGACGAGGACATCAGCCAGGGCAACAGCCTGACCATGACGCGCATCAACAACTACTGGGACAAGGACAATCCCGCCGGCAAGGGCGGCAGCAACTTCTACAAGGTGAAGTTCCGCATCGTCCAGGACGAGACCTTGCAGCGCGAGATGTTCAAGAAGGGCGAGCTGGACATCTACGTGGTGGGTCAGGCCAAGTACTGGGTGAAGGAGTTCCTGCCCGACCAGATCGACCAGCTGGGCAAGGGCTGGATCCAGCGCAAGAAGATCTTCACCCAGAGTCCCAACGGCACCAGCGGCTTTGCTTTCAACATGCGCGAGGAACCCTTCAACGACATCCGCATCCGCCGCGCCTTCGCCTACCTGCTCAACCGCGAGAAGCTGATCGACAAGCTCTTCTACAACGAATACCTGCCCATCCACAGCTATTACCCAGGCAGCGTCTACGAGAACCCTGACAATGAGAAGATCAAGTACGACCCGGACACGGCCCTGCGCCTGCTGGCCGAGGCAGGCTACTCCGAGCGCAACTCCCAGGGCTACCTCACCAACTCCCGCGGCCAGCTGCTCGAGTTGGATCTCATGATCGACGAGAGCCCCACCTGGGAGCGCATCATCACGGTCATCCAGGAAGACTACAAGCAGGCCGGCATCAAGCTGAACCTGAAGCCCACCACCGGTGCCACCCAGTTCCAGATGGTGATGGACCGCAAGTTCAAGATCCACTGGCAGAACTGGGGCGGCCTCTACTTCCCCAACCCCGAGTCGTCCTTCAAGTCCGACATGGCCGACGTGCCCAACACCAACAACCTGGCCGGCTTCAAGAGCCAGGAACTGGACAGCATCTGCGAAGTCTACAACAAGACCTTCGAACAGACCGAGCGCATCAAGCTCATCCGCCGCACGGACAAGCTCCTGATGGAGAGCTACCAGTACGCCCTGGGCTGGTACGGGCCCTTCACCCGCCTGGGCTACTGGAACAAGTTCGGCATGCCCGAATGGGGCCTTTCCCGCACCGGCGACTGGCGTTCCCTCGTCGGCCTGTGGTGGTATGACCAGGAGAAGCACAGGGCTCTGGTGAAGGCCATCAAGAAGGACGAAGCCATGCCAATCGAAGAGGTCGAGATCGATTATTGGAAGGGTTACGACCCGGCTACCCTCACCCGCTAGACCACACGAGGGCCCCGCCGGCCGCGGCCGGCGGGGCCGTCCATCCCCGCAGGACAATCAGGAAGGTCCCATGACCACCTACTTCATTCGCCGCTTCCTGCTGGCCTTTCCCACTTTCATCGGCATCACCCTCATCGCCTTCACGATCATCCAGTTCGTGCCGGGCGGGCCCCTGGAGCAGGAGATCATCGCCCTCAAGATGGGCATGAGCCAGATGGGCGAGGCCGGCGCTGGCTCCAGCAGCGATGTGGCTGCCGGCGGGTCCTCGATCCCGGCCGAGGCCCTGGAGGAGATGAAGGCCTATTACGGGTACGACAAGCCGGTCATCCTCAACTTTCGCATCTGGAATCCCCAGAAGCACGTCGACCGCTACATGGAGGCCCTCACCCACGAGCAGGTGATCGCCGAGCGCACGGCCACTCTGGCTGCCCTCCTGGAGCGGGTCCGCGATGGGGAGGACACCACGCCCGTCCGCGCCCAGATCAGCCTTCTGCGGGAGGAGATCAAGGGCTTGCGCGACCAGGTCGACCGCATGCGCTCCAACGTCATCGCCTGCGCCGAGATCGCCGTGCCGGCCCTGCTCGAGGTGGCCCTGGACGGCACCACGCGCTACACCGAGGATCAGCGCGAGAAGGCGATCGACCTGCTCGTCAAGCGGCTCAACCTGCCGGTCTGGACCAGCCAGGATCTGGGCACCAAGCTGGCGCAGGTGGAGCAGTGGGCCGCCGCCAACGAAGCGAAGGGGACACCCGTCTACGCCAAGGTGTGGAAGACCTTCAGCTACGGCCGCTATGGCGCCTGGCTGGTCCGCATCTTCCAGCTGGACCTGGGCAAGTCCCACCGCTACAGCCGGCCGGTCTGGGAGGTGATGAAGACCAAGTTCCCCGTGTCCATCTATTTCGGCGCCATCGGCCTCATCCTTGTCTACAGCGTGTGCATTCCGCTGGGCGTGTGGAAGGCCGTCAAGCATGGCAGCACCTTCGACACGGCCAGCTCGGTGATCGTCTTCATCGGCTACTCCATCCCCGGCTGGGCGCTGGGCGCCGTGCTGCTGGTGCTGCTGGGCGGCGGCTCCTTCTGGGACGTCTTCCCGCTGGGTGGCTTCCGCAGCGAGGACTGGGAATTCATGAACTGGTGGGACAAGATCTGGGACCAGGTCCACCACACCATCCTGCCCATCATCGCCTGGGAGATCGCCTCCTTCGCCCGCATGACCATCCTCATGAAGAACAGTCTGATGGAGAACCTGAGCAGCGACTATGTGCGCACGGCCTTCGCCAAGGGGCTGTCCGAGCGGCGCGTCGTCTTCCTGCACGCCCTGCGCAACAGCCTCATCCCGCTGGCGACGGGCCTGGGCCACCTCATCAGCTTCATCTTCGCGGGCAGCTATCTGATCGAGAAGGTGTTCAACATCGACGGCTTCGGCCTCCTGGGCTTCAACAGCCTCATCCATCGCGACTATCCGGTGGTGCTGGCCTCGCTCGTCATCGGAGCCGTGATCGGCCTGATGGGCAACATCCTGTCCGACATGATCTACGCCGCGATCGATCCGCGCATCCGCTTCAAGTAGGCGACCAGGAGCAACATGATGGCAGGAAAAGACCAACTCGTCAAAGGCACCTCCCTGCTGGCCAAGCGCTGGCGGAAGTTCAAGTCGATGAAGCGCGGCTATATCTCGCTCTACATCTTCTTCAGCACCTACCTCCTCTCCTTCCTGCTGCCGTTGGCGGTGGGCAACCAGGCCTTGGTGGTGCGCCATGACGGCGACTATTACTTCCCCTTGCTCAGCAACTACATCGCCGCCGAGCAACTGGGCCAGGCGCGCATCGGGGATCCCAACTACCGCCTGCTGCAGGAGCAGTACAAGGAGGAGGGCAAGGGCGACTTCGTCATCATGCCGCTCTATCCCTATGGCCCCAAGGAAAGCCTGCTCGATCTGCCCGGCACGCCGCCCCACGCCCCCGGCCGCGGGCACTGGCTGGGCACGGACGACCGCGCCCGCGACGTGCTGTCCCGCCTGCTTTACGGCTACCGCGTGTCCATCAGCTTCGCCCTCATCGTGACGGCCTTTTCCTATTTGATCGGCATGAGCATCGGCGGATTGCTGGGCTACTACGGCGGCCTCTTCGACATCCTTGTGCAGCGCTTCGTCGAACTATGGAGCGCCGTGCCCTTCCTCTACATGATCATGATCATCGTCTCGCTGGTGAAGCCCAGCTTCGCCCTCCTGGTGCTGCTCATGGTGATGTGGGGGTGGATGGGCCTGACCTACTACGTGCGCGGCGAGTTCTACCGGGAGAAGACCAAGGACTACGTCCAGGCCGCCATTTCCATGGGCTCCAGCGACCGGCGCGTCATATTCAAGCACATCCTGCCCAACAGCCTGACGCCCATCATCAGTTTCGGCCCCTTCGCCGTGGTGGGCTACATCGGTTCGCTGGTGACGCTGGACTTCCTGGGCTTCGGCCTGCCGCCCGAGGAACCCTCCTGGGGCAACATGGTGAAGGTGGGCATGGCCAACATCACCGATTGGTGGCTGGTGCTGGCGCCGCTCAGCGCGCTCTTCATCACGCTGCTGCTGGTGGTCTTCATCGGGGAGGGGATCCGCGAGGCCTTCGATCCCAAGGTCTATTCGCGGCTGCGGTGAGGGCTGGACCCGTCACGGCCGGAGTGTTGGCAGAACCTCGCAAGGAGTCGACGACATGAGTGCAACCGAGCACGCCGCACCCGAGGTGCTCTTCGAGATCCGCAACCTGCAGACCCACTTCTACACGGAGGCGGGCACGGTGCGGGCCGTGGACGGCGTCAGCTTCGAGATCCGCCGGGGAGAGGTGCTGGGCATCGTCGGGGAGTCGGGCAGCGGCAAATCCGTCACCTGCCTGTCCATCAATCGGCTCATCCCGGACCCGCCCGGCCGCATCGTGGGCGGGGAGATCCTCTACCACAAGAACGGCCGCGCCATCGACCTGCTCAAGCTTTCTTACGAGGAGATGCGCGCCTTCCGCGGCCAGGACATCGGCATGATCTTCCAGGAGCCCATGACCAGCCTCAACCCGGTCTTCACGATCGGCATGCAGATGACGGAGGCCGTGCGCTACCATCGCGACATCTCGAAGAAGGAAGCCTTCGACCTGGGCGTGGACATGCTCAAGCTGGTGGGCATCCCGGCGCCCGAGAAGCGGATGAAGGACTACCCGCACCAGTTCAGCGGCGGCATGCGGCAGCGGGTCATGATCGCCATGGCCCTGGTCTGCAACCCGGCCCTGCTCATCGCCGACGAGCCCACCACCGCGCTGGACGTCACCATCCAGGCCCAAATCCTCCAGCTCATGCTGCAGATGAAGGAGAAGCGCCAGGAGGCCAGCATCGTGCTCATCACCCACGACCTGGCGGTGGTGGCCGAGACCTGCGAGCGGGTCATCGTCATGTATGGCGGACACATCCAGGAGGTGGCGAGCAGCCAGGTCCTCTTCAACACGCCGGCCCACCCCTACACCAGCGGCCTGCTGGGCAGCCTGCCCCGCCCGGACAAGGAGAAGAAATCCCGGCTGCAGACCATCCGCGGCGTGGTGCCCTCCATGCTGGACATGCCGGTGGGCTGCCGATTCTGCACCCGCTGCGACAACGTGATGCCCCACTGCGAAACGATCGTGCCCGACATCGTGGAGCTGGCCCCGGGCCACCAGGTGCGCTGCCACCTATACTCCAATGACCCCAAGATGCGTGGAGAGACCGCATGAGCACGTCGATGGCCCCGGACAAGCAATTGCTGCTGAAGCTGGAGGATCTGCGCGTCCATTTCCCCATCCATGGCGGCCTCATGCTGCGCAAAGTGGCGGAGGTGAAGGCGGTCGACGGCGTGAGCTTCGAGCTGAAGCGGGGCGAGACCCTGGGGCTGGTGGGCGAGTCCGGCTGCGGCAAGACGACGGTGGGCCGCGCCATCGTCAACATTCTTCACTCCGGTTCGCCGGACGTGGAGGTCTACGGCAAGATCCTCTACAACCATCACGCCGACGGCTGGGTGGATTTCGCGTCGCTCAAGCGCAAGGGCATGCGCAAGTACCGGAGCGACATCCAGATGATCTTCCAGGATCCCTTCTCCAGCCTCAACCCGCGCATGCTGGTGCGGGACATCATCGCCGAACCGCTCCAGATCACGCAGCCGGACATGAAGACCTCCGATGTGGACGAGCGCGTCTTCTGGCTGCTGGAGAAAGTGGGCCTCTCGCGGGAGCAGGCCTACCGCTACCCTCATGAGTTCTCCGGCGGCCAGCGCCAGCGCGTGGGCTTCGCCCGCGCCCTGGCCACCAATCCGCAGCTGATCGTGGCCGACGAGCCGGTCAGCGCCCTGGACGTCTCGATCCAGGCCCAGGTCATCAACCTCCTGCAGGACCTGCAGGAGGAGTTCAGCCTCACCTACATCTTCATCGCCCACGACCTTTCCGTGGTGGAGCACATCAGCGACCGCATCGCCGTCATGTACCTGGGCTGCATGGTGGAGCTGGGCAAGGCGCAGGACATCTACCGCAATCCCAAGCATCCCTACACCAAGGCCCTGCTCGAGGCGGTACCCCTGCCCGACCCGGACCGCGTCAAGACCAAGGACCGCAAGTTGCTGCAGGGCGACGTGCCCAACCCCATCGCCAAACCCAGCGGCTGCGCCTTCCGCACCCGCTGCCCGGTGGCGAGGCCGGAGTGCGCCCGGGACGTGCCCGAGTACCGCACCCTGGCCGACGGCCGCCAGGTGGCCTGCCCCTACGTGGATTAGTCGTGGAGCGCTGCGTGACCATCCGCCGCCTGGGGGACGAGGACCGGGCCCGGGACCGGGCGTGGTGGCTGGGCCGCCCGCCCGAGGAGCGGCTGGCCGAAGTGGAGCGTCTGCGGAGGGAATTCCATGGACCTGACATCCGATTGGCTCGAGTTGCTCGGGTTGTTCCGCTCGCACCAGGTTGAGTTCATCGTGGTGGGCGCCTATGCCTTGGCGCTGCACGGCTGCCCGCGCAACACGGGTGACATCGATCTTCTGGTCAACCCGACCCCGGAGAACGCCCATCGCGTGATGGAGGCCCTGACGGAGTTCGGCTTCGGCGGGCTGGGCTTGACCTGGGAGGATTTCACCAGGCTGGACCAGGTTGTGCAACTGGGGAGGGTGCCGGCCCGCGTGGACCTGCTGACCTCCATTACTGGCGTCACGTGGTCCGAGGCCTTTGCCGGCAGGTCGACGGGGCAGCTGGGCGGAATACCGGTCCATTTTCTTGGACGGGACCAATACCTGGCGAACAAACGGGCGACAGGCCGGCTGCAGGATCTGGCGGATCTGGCCGCCCTGGGCGAGGAGTGACCGCCCCGAGCGTGGGAGGCAAGCCCGGACTTGATTAGTTCGCGCAAGTGTGCTTGCTTCCCACCCCGTCAGGACTAGTTCAGGAAAGAGGCTCATGAGCGAGCGGAACCGGTCGTCCTTCCAGCCGCGCCGCCAACGGCGTCAAGGGGAGTGGCGCGCCCGCTTGGCCTTCGTCCTCGTCCTGCCCTACCTCTTGTTGCTGCAGGCCCAGGCCCGCCCAACCGTCGATGTCCTCCAGGATTTGCACATCTCGGGATCCTGCGCCTGCTGCTGCACAAGCTCCGCCCCCGCGCTTGCCGGGGAGGCGGAGGGCGGGGGGCCGACCGAGTGCCGGAGTCCGTCCACCGCCTCCTCGTGCCGCGGGCCGGCGGCCCCCCAGGAGGATGCTCCCGCCGGCACGGACCACGATGACAGCTGCTGTGATTCCTCCGGTTCCAAGTGCGCCTGCTACCGCGCCACGCCCGGCGGCGTGGCATGGCTGCCCGTGGCGACCAGCCTGCCGCTTCCGCTGGCCTGGAGCATCATTGGCCACCGCGGCCAAGACCACGTGCGCGACGGCGGCTTGGCCCCGCCCGAACAGCCGCCCAAGACCTGATCCTTTCGCCGGCCGGGCGTGCTTTCATGCCCCGGCCGCATTCCGTCAGACACCCTGAACCTGTCACCCACGGTAGTCCGCGGCCCTTTGTGCGGCTCCCGGCGGCGGCAGCGGAAGCCCGCCCGCGCGCGGACCCAGCGAAAGGATGAACCATGTTTGTCAAGATGCTTCGCGGCGCCATGCTGATGGCCGCCGCTGTGGCGACGCCCGCTTGGGCCGCCATGCTCCACCTGAGCTTGGCCGATCCCACCGGGGCGCCCGTGCCCGGCGCCAACGTCGTGCTCCCCGACGGCCGCGGCGCCGCCAGTGATCTCGAGGGAATGGCCGTGCTGCACGGCGTGGCCGGGCGCTTGGGCCTCACCATCACGTGCGTGGGTTTCGCGCCCCTCACCCTGCACCTGGACCTGCCCGACGAAGGCCACATCACTCACCATGTCGTGTTGCGGCCCACCGAGGTCGAGTTGCAGGACCTCACGATCACCGCCCGCCGCGGCAGCGGGATCGACCTGGGCGCCGAACGGGCCACCGAGGTGCTGTCCGTGGATGAAGCGGCGGCCCGCTCCCTGGACGGCACGGCGCGCGGCGCCCTGGGCAGCCTCTCCGGCGTCGACACGCGGCCCTGCGGCCTGTGCGGCAGCGCCGGCGTGGGGCTGCAGGGGCTGGATCCGAACTACACCGAGGTGCGGCTGGACGGCCTGGCGGTGATGAGCGGCGTGGGCGCCCTTTATGGCATGGACGCCGTGGGTGTCAGCACCCTCTCCTCACTGGCCGTGACGCGGGGCGCCGTGACCGCCGCCGAGGGATCGGGGGCAGTGGCCGGCGGCGTGAGTCTGAGCAGCCGGCGTCCGGACGGCGAGGACACCTTCCAGCTGCGTCTCGCGCTGGGGGACGGCTGGCGCCACGGGGCCGGCTTTTCGGCGGGGCGCACCCTGGCGGGACTGCCCCTGCTGCTCAACGCCGACTGGCAGGCCGATCCGCAGCGCCTGGATCGCAACGGCGACCAGCTGACCGACACGCCACAGGTGAAGCGTCTGGGCGGCCAGCTGTCGCTGGGCCGCAGCTCCCATGCCTTCGCCTGGAACGTGCATGGCTCGGGCTTGAGGGAGCAGCGCTTCGCCGGGGACACCGGCTGGGAGGCGAGCGACCGGGGCAGCAGCCAGGTCTATGGCCGCGACATCGCCATCCGCCGGGCGGAACTGCGCGCGTCGATGGAGGGCGTCCTTGACGAGCGGCGGAGCTGGTCGATGGCCGCTGCCATCGTGCAGCATCATCAGGACTCCTGGTACGGCCCCACTGCCTTCGACGCCACGCAGCGACGGCTGTTGCTGCAGGCCGGCCTGGACCTGCGCGGGGCGGGCGGCGCCCTCAACCGCCTGCAGGCGGGCTGGACGGACGATCTCTATGAAGATGGCCTGCCCCTCCCCACGGACCGCCACGACCGCGTGCCCAGCTTCTCCTACAGCCGCTTGACAACTGCCGGGCGCTGGATTTGGGAGGGCGGCTTGCGGGCCGAGAAGCAGGAGGAGGGCTGGATTCCCCTGGGTCGCGGCAGCGTGGCCCTGCAGGCTCACCCTGATCTGCTGCTGCGCGTGAGCCTGGGCCAGGGCTACCGTCAGGTGACCCTCTTCAGCCTGGACAAGGCCGTCCACGCCGGCTTCGACAACGTGGAGCTGCCCGACCGTCTCAAGCCGGAGCGCTCCCTCAGCCTCAACCTGGGCTTGCAGCACCAGCGGGTGGGAAGCTGGGGCCGCTGGCAGGGCAATGTCTCCCTCTTCGCCGTGGAGTTCCGCGAGAAGGCCATCCTGCGCTACACGGAGGAGGTGGGCACCTTGCGCTACGGCAACGCCCGGGAGGCATTCAGCCGCGGGGTGGAGGCGCGGGCGGACTGGCTCGGCATGGCGGGTTGGCATCTCGCCGCGGGCGGCACCGTGAGCCGCGTGCAACTGCTGCTCGACGAAGGCTGGCGAGCCGAGGAGCTGGCCGGCTCGTGGACGGCCTCCGCCTTGGTGGGCAAGCGCGGCCTGGCGGGTCTGCCGGGCCTGGGCGCGGAGCTGCGCCTGCGGGCCACGGGTCCCCAGGAGATGCCCGTCGGCCGCGGCCGCGACAAGACGCCGGCCTGGTCCGTGCTGGACCTGGGCCTGGAGCATGGCCTGGGCTCTTGGACCCTGGGTCTGGATGTGGAGAACCTGCTGGACTATGTGCAACCGGACAATCCCCTGGTGATCGACGCCGGCCATGAGGGGATGCTGGACGCGGCCCTCATCTACGGACCGCTCATCGGGCGGCGCTTCCGACTGCGCGCGGCATTGGACATGTGAGGGCTTGAGCGAAGGAGCCGGCGCACGGGTGGGCGACCATTTGGACAGGTGTCCGACCCTTCGTCGGACACCTGGGCAGGATCTGCCCATCGTCCTGGCGCCCAGGCTCCGAAATCCCGCTCCAAGCGTGGACAAATGGCCACCCGATGTCCGCAGGTCTGGACCTTGGGACAGGACCGGGCCGAGGTTCCCCGCACCGGTGCCCGAGCGCGGCCCTTCCCGCAGGTGGCGGTGTCCAGTTCCTTGGCCAGGTGTCCGACCAAGGGTCGGACACCCTGGATGAATCTGCCCCCCGTCAAGGTGCGAAGGCCCGGCTGATGCCGGGCCTTCGCCTGTCTCACACGATGCCGCCACCCTCACTCCGTGAGGACGCGCACCTGGTAGAAGCGCTTGTTGCCGGGCCAGGGCGCCGTCCAACTGGCGTCGTCGAACTGGCCGCTCTCGTCCAGGGTCAGCTCGTAAGCGGTCATGCCGGAGTAAACGCGATAGCCCAGGGCCTCCTTGACGGGCCTCCAGCAGACCAGCACGGTGCCCGCCAGCGGGTCGGCGCGGATGAGCGTGATGCGGCTGGGCGGCGCGTCGATGATGAAGGGGTCGAAGATGACGGGACCGCGGCTGGATGCCTCGTTGTCATCGTAGATCAGCGCGTCGATGGCCGCCGCCGTGTAGACGCCCCAGTCGTTGTAGCAGCCCTCGATCGTGTTGCTGGTTTCGTTGCGCACCTGGAAACCGGCGCCGCCGCCGTTGCCCAGGAAGGTGTTGTAGCCTCTGGCGCTGTGGTCCGCGGCCCCGAAGCGTGGCTGACCGCTTTCGATGCGCAAGCCGGTGTAGGAGTTGTCCACGATGCGGCTGTGGCTGATGTCGGGACTGGAGATGAAGCAGCGAATGCCGGAACTTGAGCTGCGTTCGACCAGGCAATGACGCAGCTCAGCCCGGTCGGAGTAGGCCAGCAGGATGTTGGCGGCGTTGCTGCCGCTGCCGCCGTAGCGCACCTGGCAGTGTTCCAGCCACAATTCTCCATTCAAGCTCAGGTAGCCATGGGCATTCAATCCATACCAATCCCCGGGCAGCGCGGTCGTGGCGTCGCCGTCGCCGTTGGTGTCGCCGCCCCACTCATCGTCCGTGAGGGAGGTCATTCGAACCGGCGCCTCGGGCGTGCCGGTGGCGATCAGCACGCCCTCGGCGCGCAGCTGCTGGCCCGCCCCGCCCTTCACCTGGGCGCCGGCTTCCAGACGCAGGGTGTCGGGGGCGGACACGGTCACCGTGCCCGTGAGGACATAGGCGAAGCTTCCCAGGCACTCGCCCCAGACCTGGTTGGCCACCGTGCCGCTAAGACTCAGGCCGTTGATGCCGTTGCCGCTGCCGCCATTGCCGCTGAAAGAACCTAGCAGCCTGTCGGACTTGGCCACTTGGCGGTCTTCATCGCCCCAATCGGTCCGGATTTTCCGCAATTTTCTTGAACAGACCACCAGTATGCCCTGCGAAAATTCCGAAAAACCGGCCTCAATTTGGGCGCGAATCCCATCCAAGGCCCAAGCCCGACAGGCTGCTAGCGCTCCGGTCAGCTGGCCGGCATAGCCCGGATGCCCGGTGAAGGTGCAGGCGATGATATCAGGCACGCCGCTGGTGGTCGACACCACCCCCGACCCCAGGTTGCCATGGAAGGTGCAATGCTCGATGCGGGGGGTCGCGGAGTGGACTCGCACCCCGGCGGTGGCGCTGTGCTCGATGGCGCAGTGGCGAAGATTGCCCGTGTCCGAGTAGTTGAAGTGCAGGTTGGCGTCGAAGGAGCTGGCGGCGTCCCCGCCGTAGCGCAGCAGGCAGTGGTCGGCCTCGAGGATGCCCCGACTGGACAAGTAGCCGTAGGTGTCGATGCCGCGCCAGTCCCCCGGGGCCGGCGCGGTGGCCGCCCCGTCCATGTTGGTGTCACCGCCCCAGTCGTCGTCCTTGAGGGAGGTGAAGACGATGGCTCCGCCCTCCTCGCCGCGGAGCAGGAGGGCGCCGCTGGCCGTCAGGGACGAGCCGGGAGCGCCCTTGATGACCGTTCCTGGGCCGATGGTCAAGGAATCACTCGTGGAGACCGTCAGGGCGCCCGTGAGGACATATGGGAAGCCCGGCTGATTGGCGGACCAATGGATGGAGCCGCCCGTGCCGCCGCTGAGTCCGAAGCCGTTGACGCCATTGCCGCTGCCGCCGTTGCCTCCCAGGGACGGCAAGGAGCCAGCCGCCAGCCAGGCGCCGTGGCCGCCATTGTCGATGAACTGGCAGTCCATGGCGCTGATCTGGTTGCCGCTGCCGCCCTCCACGCCATGACCCAGGTTGCCGCGAAAGGTGCTGTGCTCCAGCAGCGCGCCGCAGTTGTTCGCCTTGTATCCCGCCGTGGCGCTGAATTCGCTGATGCTGTGGCGGAAGGTGGCCTGGTCGGAGTAGCTCGTGCGCACGTTGGCGTCCCAGGCGCTGGCGGCGTTGCCGCCGTAGCGCACCCGGCAATGTTCGGCCTCCAACACCCCGCGATTGGACAGGTAGCCGTAGGCATCAATGCCGAGCCAGTCGCCGGGCGCCGGCGCCGTGCCCGCGCCGTTGTTGTTGGAATCCCCCGCCCAGCTGTCGTCATGGATGGAGGTGAGTACCACCGGGCTGTCACTCGTTCCCAGCAGGCGCAGCACGCCGTTCATGGTGAGGGAACTGCCGGCCAGGCACTTGACCACCACACCGGCATCCAGTGTCAGGGTGTCGGCCACGGGGACGCTCACTCCTCCCAGCAGACCCAGGGCGAATCCGGGAGCCTGGATCTGCCAGCGGGCGGACCCGCTGAGGCTGCCGCTCACAGCAAGGACGTCGGTCCCATTGCCGCTGCCGCTGTTGCCGCCATAAGAGGCGGGATTGACGCCGCTCAACCAGGCTGCGTACTGGGTGTTGCCGGTGAAGGTGCAATCCCAGGCCTCCACCCGGCCGCCATTGGAGCCGGCCAGGCCGTGGGCGCCGTTGTCCTGGAACCGGCAGCGACGGAACACCGGGCCGCAGTTGTAGGCGCGCACACCGTTGCCCAGGCAGCGCTCGAACACGCAGTCCTGGATTGTGGCCCAGTCGCTGTAGTAGCAGTAGAGGCCGCCCTGGTAGGCGGCGGCGCTGCCTACCCCGTGGCGCAGCAGCACATGGTCCAGCGTCGCGCTGCCCTGATTGCCCACGTAGCCGTAGAGCTGGACACCGTCCCAATCCCCCGGGGTCGGCACTCCGTCCGACGAAGGGAGGATCTCGCCCAGCGTGTCGTCGTCGCGGCTGGTGAAGACAATGCCGTGCTCCGCCGTGCCGGGGGCGATCAAGGTGCCGTTGACGCGCAAGCCCGTGTTGAAATTGAACTTGACGACGCAGCCGGGTTCCAGGGTCAAGCTGTCCCCGGAGTTGACCGCAGGTCACCGGTGACCTGGTAGGTGTCCGCCGTCCAGGTTTGCCCGCCGACGGCGCCTGATTTGGTGACAAAGGCATCGGCCGGCCTAGCCCACAGCGCCAATGCCAAAGTCAGAATGAGAGAAAGCGATGGTTGTTTCATATTCGGTTCCGGATGATAGGGTGGGTATGTGTGCGAGCTTTGGCTACTGCAACTATTGGGCCTCACCTGGAGGAAGGCAAGTCCGCGGCTAACCTGTTGATGGGTAAATGCAACTTCTTGCGCAGGTGAGCAGTGAACAAGTCCAGCCTGCTGGGCTTGTCGGATTTTGAACAGGGAGGAGCCTGTTCATGAATCAGGCAAGTTCTTCGGTTATGAGTAAGGGTTGTTCGATTGAGCAGTCTCAGTAAAAAGCTATTACTATCCGCAAAAATGACTTGACAGTCGTAACCGAATGACCTAAGCTCGTCCGCATCCAGACCTCGACGACTTGCCTGTGGTGATAGCTTCCCCCTGACTCACATTGTTCCTAGAGCGGAAGGAGATGGTCATGAACAGATTTGGCATGCAAATCCGTTGTGGGGCCGGCTTGATGCTGCTTCCGACTTTGGTGTTCTGCTCGTGCTCGTCCTACATCGCGAAAAATGCGGCGCGCAGCTTCCAGGCGAGGGATGGAGTCGTCTCGGTGACGGTCTTTCCCGTGCATGTGGTCAAGGGCGGAACTCGAGAACATGATGTGGAGCTGGCCCGCCACGTGGCGGAATTCCTCCGGGCGGAAAATCTGGCCGATCCCACCCTGGACCCCACCGTGATTGAGATTCCCGTTCACTGGCGGATCGATCAGTCCAAGATGGCCCAGGAGAGCGCTCTCGCTTTCGCGGCCAAGGTGAAGGAGCAGGGGATCCAGACCGACTATGCGCTGCTGGGGGAGATCCTGTGTGTTCCTGATGAGAGCCTTGTGGTCGGTGTGCACTACTTCCTGGCGGACCGCGAGGGCCTGCTTGCCAGCGGTGGACTCACCAATTCACACTGGGAGGAGTTCCATGACGTCAAGCCCGTTGATCGCCGCGGCGGCGGCGAGGTCCTGACCCGGATGATCAAGCGGATTTGGCTGGACCGCTGAACCACGACAGACTTCTTGCTTGTTCTATCATGCGCTATGAGGTGCACGGCCGAACGGGCATGGCCGTCCTGCACGAAAGGAGAATCCTATGAAGACGGTCCGAGAAAGGAAAAATGGTGCAGTAGTAGTTATGAGATGGTCTGCTCGCGTACTGGGGTTGATCTTCGCGGGTTTCCTCCTGCTGATGTTCATCGGGGAGTCCCTGGAGTCTGGTCTGCCATTTAAGTCAATTGAGCCGTTTGCAGCAGTCGGGCTAGCCCTGATGGGGATCTATACTATATCCATGCTGCTGGCGTTTAAATGGGAGTGCCTGGGCTCATGCCTTGGGGGGATAGCCCTCGGAGGATTCTTCGTCATACTGTTCTTGGGGCTACTCCCCGGAAATGTTGCGGGCGGTTTCAGTTCCAGAGGCGTTTGCTCTTCCCTAGCAGCCTGTCGGGCTTGGGCCTTGGATGGGATTCGCGTCCAAATCGAGGCCGGGTTTTCGGAATTTTCGCAGGGCATACTGGTGGTCTGTTCAAGAAAATTGCGGAAAATCCGGACCGATTGGGGCGATGAAGACCG
>JAUXWS010000031.1 GCA_030685015.1 bacterium | reverse complement strand
CCGGTGAAGGAGGCGCTCATCCCGAAAGGCAAGGGCGAGATGCGCCGGTTGGGCATCCCGACCGTGCTGGACCGTTTCATCCAGCAGGCCCTGCTTCAGGTCCTGCAACCGCTGTTCGACCCGACCTTCTCACGGCACAGTTACGGCTTCCGTCCAGGGAGAAGCGCGCACGAGGCGATCCGCGCCGCGCAGCGGCACATCCAGGACGGCAAGCGCTGGGTGGTGGACACGGATCTGGAGACCTTCTTCGACCGGGTCAACCACGACGTGCTGATGGGACGGCTCGCGGCTCGGATTTCGGATCGTCGGGTGTTGGGACTGATCCGCCGCTACTTGAAGGCCGGGCTGATGTCCGGCGGGGTGGTGGTGGAACGGCACGAGGGCACGCCGCAGGGCGGGCCCTTGTCACCGCTTCTGGCCAATGTGCTGCTGGACGAGGTGGACCGGGAGCTGGAACGTCGCGGCCACGCCTTCATCCGCTACGCGGACGACTGCAACGTCTATGTGCGAAGCCGTCGGGCCGGGGAACGGGTGATGGGCTGGTTGCGGCGGCTGTTCACGGGACTCCATCTGAAGGTGAACGAGGCCAAGAGCGCGGTGGATCTGGCGACGCGCCGCAAGGTGCTGGGCTACAACTTCTGGCTGGGACCCGGCGGTGTGGTGAAGCGCCGGGTGGCCAGGAAAGCCCAGGACAAGCTGAAGGAGCGGGTGCGTCACACGACGCGACGCAGTGGGGGGCGGAGTCTGTCCCAGGTGGTGCAAGAGCTGAGGAGCTACCTGCCGGGATGGAAGGCGTACTTCCGCCTGGCTGACACGCCCAAGGCCTTGGCTACGCTGGATGAATGGATCCGCCACCGGCTGCGGGCACTGCAACTCAAACACTGGAAGCGGGGCAGGACCACCTTTCGGCAGCTGCGTCAACTGGGACTGTCCCAGGATGAAGCAGCGAGAGTGGCGGCCTGCACACGCAGCTGGTGGAGGAATTCGGCCCTGCTCCTGAACAAGGCCCTGCCGATCCGTTTCTTCGACGAGTTGGGGCTACCCCGACTCGCCACGTGACATCAACCATTCGAACCGCCCGGTGCGGACCCGCATGCCGGGTGGTGTGGCAGGGGATGCCGGGGATTCCCCGGCACCCCTATGCCGATGATGGCTGGCTTGGCCCGTCCGGATGGCGCGGGGTGGCCATCCCACGGGTCGCGGTCTCTCCCGCCGTGAGGCGGAAAGCTGGCCCTCCCGCTTCCGCCCGTTGCACATTCCTTGGCCCCATGCTACAATCATGGCCTGTTCATTGCGGCGGGGCGTTGCGCAGTCTGGTAGCGCGCCTGCTTTGGGAGCAGGAGGTCGCTGGTTCGAATCCAGTCGCCCCGACTCCGCGGCGCGTACGGCGCTCGTAGCTCAATGGATAGAGCACCGGCCTTCTAAGCCGTAGGTTGAAGGTTCGATTCCTTCCGGGCGCGGTCGGTCTTGACGGTGGATGTAGCTCAGTCGGTTAGAGCGCCTGGTTGTGGCCCAGGAGGTCGTGGGTTCAAGTCCCATCTTCCACCCTTGCTTGTCGGCCCCATCGTCTAGCGGTCAGGACTCCAGGCTTTCATTCTGGCAACAGGGGTTCGATTCCCCTTGGGGTCATTCCTTCCGGCCGGGCGCAGCCGCGCCCCGGTCACCGCCCAGGCCACCCGGGGCGCCCCCTGTCTCCCCGCACTTCATGACCTTGGGCCGGTTGAACGGGAGGAATCCATGCCGAGCCTGCCCCGCCTGGATCCGGCGGTCCTGCGGCGCCACATCGTCGGCGCCGACACCGTGATCAGGACCCCCTACGGGGAGCGCCTGATGGTCTACGGCGACTACACGGCCTCCGGACGATGCCTGGACTTCGTCGAGCATTATCTCATGCACCTCCAGCGCAACTACGCCAACACGCACACGGAGGACGACATCACGGGCCGCTCCATGACGCACCTCCTGCGCGAGGCCGAGCGCGTCATCAAGGACGCGGTCAACGCCGGCTCCCACGGCCGCATCATCGCCACGGGCAGCGGCTCCACGGCCGCCATCGACAAGTTCCAGCAGCTGGTCGGCGTGATGATTCCCCCCGCCACCCGCGACTTGCTGGGCGGCCTGCTATCCAGCCTGTTCGGGGTGGGCGGCGAGGCCCGTCTGAGGGATCTCCTGTCCACCCGCCAGCCCGTCGTCCTGGTCGGGCCCTACGAGCACCACAGCAACGAGGTGAGCTGGCGCCAGGGCCTGGCCACGGTGCGCGAAGTGGGGCTGGACGATGGGGGGGACATCGACCTGGCCCATCTGGCGAAGCTGCTGCGGGCCCCGGACCTGGCGGGCCGCCTCGTCATCGGCAGCTTCTCGGCGGCCAGCAACGTGACGGGCCGGATCAGCCCCGTGCGCGAGATCGCCGTGCTGCTGCACCGGCACGGCGCCCTGGCCTGTTTCGACTATGCCGCCAGCGGACCCTACGTGGCCATCGACATGAATCCGGCGCCCGCCGCACCCGGCGAGGACGCCAGCCTGGACGCCGTCTTCCTCTCGCCCCACAAGTTCCTGGGCGGGCCGGGTTCGGCCGGCATCCTCGTCTTCAACGAGCGCATCTACCGGCGCGACCTGCCGCCCAGCGTGGCGGGGGGCGGCACCGTCTCCTACGTCAGCCCCCGCGCCCATGATTTCGTGGTGGACATCGAGGAGCGGGAACGGGCCGGCACGCCGGCCGTCTTGCAGACCATGAAGGCCGCCCTCGCCTTCCTGGTGAAGGAGGCGGTGGGCGTGGCGCGCATCGAGGCCCGCGAACGCGAACTGCTCGAGCGGGCCCTCGCCCGCTGGCGGGCCAATCCCGCCATCGACGTGCTGGGCCATCCGGATCCCGCCCGCCAGATCGGCATCGTCTCCTTCAACGTGCGGCGGCCGGGCGGCCGCTACCTCCATCCACGCCTGGTCACGGTGCTGCTCAACGACCTCTTCGGCGTCCAGTCGCGGGCGGGCTGCTCCTGCGCCGGTCCCTATGGCCACTTGCTGCTGGGCATCGACGATGACACCTCCGAACGCTTCCGCCGCTGCATCCTGGACGGCTGGCAGGGCATCAAGCCGGGGTGGTGCCGGGTGGGTTTCCACTACACGATGGACGACCCCGAGGCCGAGTTCCTGATGGATGCCGTGGATTTCGTGGCCCGGCGCGGACACGATTTCCTGGGGGACTACCACTTCGATCCGCGCAGCTCGGCCTGGACCCATGGCGCGGACGACGGCGCCCTCGAGAGCTTCTCCCTGGACAAGGCCCTGGGCTGTGGCTGCCCGGACCAGCGCAGCCTGGACGCCGGCCTGCGCCGGCGCCTCTACCGGGACCAGCTGGCCGAGGCGGAGGCCCTGGCCGACGAGCGGATGCGGCACCCGGTGCCGCTGGCGGAGCTGGAGGGGGAGGCGGGCCGCCTGCAGTTCTTCGACATGCCGCACGGCGGGGCCTGATGCCGGGCGGCAGGAGCTTTTGAATTCAGCCGCGGCCGGCTACCTTGCATCAAACAAATGGACAAGTTCCGGAGAATCGACATGCACCCCAAGAGCATCGAGCTGCTCAACAAGGCGGTCGCCGACGAGCTGGCCGCCGTCCATCAGTACATGTTCTTCCATTTTCATTGCGACGACCAGGGCCTGGAGCTGCTCTCCAGCCTGTTCCGGCGCATCGCCATCGAGGAGATGATCCACGTCGAGCGCCTGGCCGAGCGCATTCTCTTCCTCAAGGGACAGGTTTTCATGAAGCCCGCCGTCGAGGTCCTGCAGAAGACCGAGGTGCAGGACATGTTGGCCCTCGCCATGAAGATGGAGGAGGAGAGTGCCCGCGACTACAATCTGTGGGCCAACGAGTGCGGGGCTGCCGCCGACGCCGTCTCCAAGAAGGTCTTCGAGAGCCTTGTCGAGGACGAGGAAAGGCATTACAACGAGTTCGAGCAGGAGCTGGACAACCTCACGCGCTACGGCGACCGCTACCTGGCGCTGCAGTCCATCGAGCGCAGCAAGAAGGGCGGCCATCCCGGCGCGGCCTAGCAGCTTGACGATCCTGGCTGCTTCGCGGTCCGCGTCGCCCTGGTCGGCCCGGTTGCCTCGCAGCTTCCGTGCACATGGCGCCAGGTTGCGCTGGGATTTCGCGAAAACCAGTCTTGACATGGGCGCGATTCCCATGGAAGGTTCCAGCTCAACAGCTGGCAATCGAGACAGCATCGGACGGGGGCGGATCGATCACGGTCCGTCCCCTTTTCATGAGGCCCGGCCATGAGTTGGCAACTGCCCGCCTCCCTCTCACCCCTGCCCCGCCGCTGGCTTGCCCTGCCCGGCAAGCTCCCGGCGCGACGTTTTCCCCTTCCCTTCACGTGGTTGGATTCCGGCGCGGCAGGCGCCGGCCTGGCTGCTGAGGAGTGCCGGCGGGTGGAGGCCCACCTGGCGCGGCGGGGCCTTGTCCAGGAAGGTGGAGCGGACCACCGCTTGCAACTTGTGCACGATGCCGGCCAGGCGGTGGCCGCCTGCCGCCTGCGCCTTGATTCCGGTGGGGCTCGCCTGGAGGCGGGCGGCGAGGCGGGCTTCCACCGCGGTGTCGAGCTGCTGGCGGCGCTCACGGAAGCGGAGGAGCTGCCCGCTCTGGAACTGGAAGACGAGCCCTGCCACGCCTGGCGCGGGTTGATGTTGGACTGCGCCCGCCATTTCTGGCCTGTTCCCGTGGTCGAACGAATCCTCGATGAGCTGGCGCACCACGGATTCAACCTCCTCCATCTACATCTCACGGATGACCAGGGCTGGCGCCTGCCCCTGCCCGGCCGCCCGGAGCTGGCCGCGGTTGCGGCCTGGCGCACGGAACCCGACGGCTCCCGCCACGGCGGCTGCTACACGGCGGAGGAGTTGCGGGGCTTGGTTGCCACGGGGCGGGAGCTGGGCGTGGAGATCCTGCCCGAGGTGGACCTCCCGGGCCACTGCGGCGCCCTGCTGGCGGCGATCCCCGCCCTCTCCTGCGATGGCCTTCCGCGGGAGGTGCCCCGCGCCTGGGGCTGCCACAACCATGTGCTCTGCCTGGGTCGCCCTGAGTCCCTTGCCTTCCTGGAGGAGCTGCTGGACGGCCTGACCACCCTCTTCCCCTTTCCCATCGTCCACCTGGGCGGTGACGAGATCTCCCCGGCCGCCTGGGCCGTCTGCCCGCGCTGCAGGGAGCTGGCCCGCCGCGAGGGTCTGGCGCCTACCGGACTGGCGGCCTGGTGGTTGCGCCAGGCGGCCCCCCGCCTGGCCGCCGTCGGGCGGCGTGGCGCCTTCTGGGATGAGGCTCTGGAAGCCGGCGTCCCTGCTGACGCCCTCATCTTCGCCTGGCGGGGGGACGAGGCAGTCCGGCGGTCCCTGGCGGCTGGCCACGAGACGGTGGCCTGCCCCCAGGACCCTTGTTACCTGGACCACTACCCGGACCGGGCGCCGGGACAGGCGCGCGCCATCGGCGGGCACAACCCCTGGCAAGCGCTGCGGGCCTTCGACCCGGCCCTCCACCTGCCGCCGGCCGCCAGCGGGCGCCTGCTCGGCGCGCAGGGCAACTTGTGGACCGAGTACGTCGCGACGGAAGCCCTGCTCATGGAGCGCCTCCAGCCCCGCCTCGCCGCCCTGATGGAGGCCCTCTGGCACGGCCCGGAGGAGGCGGAGGGGGAGGGTGGCCTCGCCCGGCGCCTGCCGAAGATCCTCCAGCGCCAGCGCGAGCGCGGCTGGAGCGGGCGGGTGGACCCTCCGGCGGTCGAAGGGGCGCCCCTGGCCAAGCCGGGGGAGGAGATCTGCCTGATCCTGCGCGCCACCCTGCCCGGCGCGCGGCTGGAGGCGTGGTTGGAGGAGGATCCGGCGACGCGGTGGGCACCGGCGCCGGGCGCCTCGCCGGACAGACTGCCGCTCAGGCTTGTCCAGGCTGCCGGCCGCCGGCAGACTCTGCTGGCGCGGCAAGTGCTGCCCGGCGGCCTCGCCAGCCGCCCGGTCCCCGTTCCGCTGCGGTGGGAGGACGCGCTGGCGGCCCGGGAGGTCCAGGCGGCCGACGGACCCGCCGTGGCTTGTCGCTGGTTGCGGGCGCCCCACGCGGACTGGGCGCGGGTCCAGGTCGACGAGGCCATGCCTCCCTGGTGGACGGAGGATCTGGACTGGCCGGTGGCGGCTGTGGTGGCCCACCTGGCAAGGGTACGCGAAGGGACTGGCCGGGACGAGACGGAGGAAGACCTCGTCGCCCCACCGCCGGCCGGGGTCGGGCTGCGCCGCGAGTGCCTGTTGAGGGCGGAGCAGACCGGCCCGTGGCGTTTCCGGATTTTCGCCCACAGTCCGGCGCGCCTGTGGCTGGACGGCCACCTGGTGGCCGACCACGACGGGTTCGCCCCTGGCGACCGGGCGGATGGGATGGTGGGCCTGGCCGCGGGATGGCACCACCTGCGCCTGGATTGGCTGGACCTGCGCGGTGGAGCTTGCCGCCTGGAGGCCCGGGGCCCGGCCGACGCCCGCTTCCTGGCCTTGGGCTGCCGCTTGGCGCGACAGGACGAACAGCCGCGCTGAGTCAGGCGGCGCCCGCCTCCCGCGCCGCCAGCTCGGACAGCCGGCCCGCCGGCCGCATCGCCTCCACCTCGAGCATGGGCTCCCCCGCCTCCTGCGCCACCCGGCCCTCGAGGAGGAAGGGCCCCTGGCCGCGCGTGAGCAGGGCATGGCGCTCCCAGCACTCCGGGAAGAGGACGGCCTCCCAGGTGCCGGTGCGGTCCTCGAGGGAGAGGAAGGCCATGCGCTGCTTCTCCCGGCGGGTGCGGATCGTCTTGTGGGCGAACTTCCAGCCGATCATGCTGACGCGGCGGCCCACCTGGCCGGACAGCTCCCCGGCCGTCACGCAGCGCGCCGGCAGATCGCCGAAGTCAAAAAGCTCCAGGGGATGGCGGCTGATCCCGAAGCCGAGGGCCTCCCGTTCGCGCAGCCAGAGCTCGATCCAGCTCCAGCGCCCGGTGGCGGGCGGCGCCTCGTCGATGGCGGCAAAAAGCGAGGCCTGTCCGGCCCGCGACCCTGCGGCCCGCGCCCCTGCGACCCCTTCCTCGAGGCGCAGCCGGGCCAGCAGGGCCGGTCGGCGCTCGCGGGGATCCCCCGGCCCGGCCAGCGCGTCGCAGGCCCCGGCGTGGATGAGCTGCTCCAGCTCGGCGGCCGATGCGCCGCTGCGCCGGCGCAGATCGGCCAAGCTGGCGAAGGAGCGCTCCGCGCGCTCCAGCAGAATGGCGCGCCGCGTGGCGCGGGCCAGGCTTCGGATCTGCTGCCATCCCACCCGCAGCCGTCCCGCCTCCCCCGTGTAGCGGTCGCCGCCGTGGACGAGGCAGGGTCCGGCCACGGCCAAGCCCAGCCGCCGGGCTTCCTGCACGTAGGCGGCGCTGGAGAAGAAGCCCCCCTGGTTGCTCAGCACGGCGGCCAGGAAGTGGGCGGGCTGGTGCGCCTTGTACCAGGCGAGGCGGTAGCTGAGCACGGCGAAACTGGCGCTGTGGGCCTTGCAGAAGGCATAGCCGGCGAAGGAGGCGATCTGGCGCCACACCTCGCGGGCGGTGGCGGAGGGCACCCCGCCCGCGGCGCAGCCCGCCAGGAAGCGGTCCTCGAGAGTGGCCAGCGCGACGGGGTCCGTGCCCTTGCCGCTCATGGCGCGGCGCAGGAGATCCCCTTCGGCCAGGCTCATGCCCGCCAGGCCGCTGACCACGTGCATGACATCCTCCTGGTAGACCATCACGCCGTAGGTGTCCTCGAGCAGGTCCCGCAGCCGCGGGTGCGGAAAGGCGAAAGGCCAGGCGGCGCCGGGAGGCAGCCCGGCCACCCGCCGGTGGCGCTCGACGTAGGCCTGCATCATGCCGGACTCCGAGACGCCGGGGCGGATGATGGAGCTGGCCGCCACCAGGTCCTCGAAGCTGTCGCAGCGCAGCTTGCGCAGGAGGGCCTGCATGCCGGGCGATTCGATGTAGAAGCAGCCCATGGTGCGGCCGTGGCGGATGAGGGCGGCGGTGGCGGGATCCCGCTCCAGCTCGTAGGGCGTGACGGGCGGCGCTTCCCGACCGGCGGCGCGGTCGCCGCGGGCGAGGTCGGCGTAGACGCCCAGGCCGCGCTGGGCCAGCAGGTCGATCTTGAGCAGGCCCAGCTCCTCGACGGGGTGCATGTCGAGCTGGGTGACGGTGACGCCGCGGCCGGCCCGCTGGAGCGGCAGCCAGTCCGTCAGCGGGCCGGGCGTGACGAGCACGCCGCCCACGTGGATGCCCAGATGCCGGGGCAGCCCGACAAGGCGTCGCACCCAGGGCAGCAGGCCGCGCAGCGGCTCGAGTTCCGGGCGCAGGCCGTAGCGCGCCGGGTGGTCGCGCAGTTCGCTCTCCCAGTCGTGGACGCCGCGGGGGAAGTGGCGGGTCAGCTCCTCCAGCTCGCGGCCGCCCAGCCCCTCCACCTTGGCCAACTCCCGCAGGGCGCCCCGCGGCCCGAGGGTCACGGTGGTGCAGAGGAGGGCCGCCCGGTCGGCGCCGAAGCGCTCCAGCACGAAGCGCAACACGCGGTCGCGGTCCGCCCAGCTGAAGTCGAGGTCGATGTCGGGCGGGGTCGAGCGCCAGGGATTGAGGAAGCGCTCGAAGGACAGGCGATGGCGCAGCGGATCCACCTCGGTGAAGCCCAGGCAGTAGGCGACGAGGGAATTGGCGGCGCTGCCGCGGCCGATCATGGGGAGGCCCTCCCGGCGCACGAACTCGGTGATCTCGCGCACGACGAGGAAGTAGCCGGCAAAGCCCAGCCGCCCGATCACGGCCAGCTCCCGCCCCAGCCGCGCCTCGGCGTCGGCCGGCGTGCTGAGGCCCACGCTGCCCGGACGCCCTCCCGGCCCGCGTCGCCGCCAGGGTCCGGGGGCCGGATAGAGGCGGGGCAGGGCGGCCCGGCAGAGCGCCGCCAGGCGCGCCAGATGGTCGCCGTCGCCGTCCGGCCGCGGCAGATGCAGCTTCCCCGTCTCCACGCCCAGCGGACAGCGCTCCCACAGGTCCTCCAGCCGGCGCCGGGCGGCGGGCAGGGCGGCGAAGGGCTGGATGAACTCCTGGTAGGATGGCAGGCCGCCCCGCAGATTCCAGCGCCCGGAGAGGAGGATGCGCTGGCGGCTGGTGTTCTCGTGCAGGGCGCGGATGCGCTGATGGAGCGGCGCATCGGCGGCGTCGAGGTAGTCGGTGACGCCGTGGGGCACCACGGGCAGACCCAGACGGCGGGCTTCCGCCCACAGGCGGTTGGCGGCGACGCGCCCGCGGCCCGGATCCAGGCCGACGCTGGCGCGATCCCCGGCCGGAAGGAAGAGGGGCCGCCCGGCGGGACAGACGTGCGGCAGGGCCGCCCCCGGCAACACCAGGTGGCAGGATCGCAGCTCCCGGCAGGCCTCGAGCAGGACGGCGAGCGGCGTTTCCGTCGCCGGATCGAGCCCCGCCGGCGGCTCCGCCGCCCCCTCTTCCCCGCTCTCCGGGTCGGGCGGTTCCATCAGGGGGATGTCCCGCGCCGCCCAGCCGCTGGGCGGACCCGACTCCCAGCCCGCGCCCAGATGGTCCAGCGTGGCGAGTCGGCAGAGCTCGGCCAGGCCGTCGCGTCCTTCGGCCAGCACCAGCGCACCGCCCAGACGGGGAAGACGCAGGCCCAGCACCGGCCGGATCGGCCGCTCCTCCTCCCGCAGCCGCCGGGCGGCCCGCTCCAGCTCGACCATGCCGTAGAGGCCCCGGTCGTCGCAGAGGGAGAGGGCCGGCCAGCCGCGCCCGACGGCGGCCCGGAGCAGCTCCTCCACGCCATGGCAGCCGCGCCCAAAACTGAAGTGGCTGTGGACCTCGAGCATGGATCTCCCGAGCCGCGCGGGACAGGGGCCTACCAGGCCGGCACGAAGAGGCGGTAGACGCCCTCGCCGGCGGCGCGCAGGCCGGTGGCCAGCAGTCCCGCGGCGCCGCGGGCCAACTGGCGGATGCCGCCCGGCCGCCGGGCGTGAGTCAGGGTCAGGCTGGTCATGGTCGATTCCTTTCTCTCAGGTCTTGGTTCAAGCCGTGCAAGCCCAGGCGGACGGTCTGCGGTCCCCAGCGACGGCGAAGCTGGAGCAAGGCCGCGTCCAGGCACCGCTCGCGCGTACCGCCCTCCGCCGCCACGGCCCGGCCCCCGCCGCCGAAGAGCGCCAGCTGGCCGTCCTCCCGGTCGCTGAGCAGCTCCGCCGCCACCTCGCGGACCCGCAGGCGTCGCTCGGCCAGGGACCGGTGCAGCAGCGCCAGGCCGCAGCGGCGCAGGGCCTGGCGACCGCTTTCCCCCGCGGCGGCCCTGACGCCGACGCCCCGCCGCTGGACGCGGCCATCGTTCCAGAAGAGAGCGAGTTCGAGCCGGCGGGGACGCCGCTCCTCCTCCCGCAGGCGGAGGCGGAGGATCTCCAGCAGGTCCAGCAGGCAGGATTCGAGCAGGAGCGGATCGGCGCTGTCCTCGGGCAAGCGGCGGCGAAGCCCGGCGGGGGCGGCGGCGGGCGGGGGCGTGTCCGCGAGATCCTGGAGCAGGGCGGCCAGGCGCAGCCCGGCCTCCCCCTGAAAGCAGCGCAATCGCCCGGCGGGAAGGCCGCGGGCCTCCCCGACGCGCCACACGCCGATCTCGGCCAGGGCCGCCAGGAGGGAGGGCGCCAAGCCCGGCAGCCCGGCCAGGGGGAAGTCGTCCAGCAGGGCGCGCTCCTGCGCCCCCGCGGCGATGTGGACTTCCCCCGGGCGGGCGCGACGGGCCAGCAGTTGGGCGGCCAGCGGCGTGGAGCCGATGCCGGCGGCGGCCGTCAGTTGGTCCCCCTCGCGCAATTCCCGCAGGAGACGCCGCCCCAGCTCCGCCTCCTCGGGGTGGAGCAGGCGACTGCCGCGCAAGTCGAGCAGGAAGTGCCCCCCCTCCTCGCGCAGGCCGGGCGCCAAGGCTTCCAGGCGCTGCCGGGCCGCCGTGAGAAGGGCCTCCGCCCGCTCCGGCCGCCCCTCGACCACCAGCAGGCCCGGCCTCCGGCGCAACCAGGAGGCCAGTGGCGCGCCGCGGCCGCCCTCCGCCGGGAGGGCGGGGGAGAGGCCCAGCACCTGGGAGCGCGGCTCCCGCCCCGTGGCGACCACGAAGGCCATCCCCCGCAAGGCGGGGTTGAGCCGGCATTCCACCTGGGCCAGCAGATGGGGGAAGCGCAGCGCGAGGAAACGTGAGGAGTGGATGCTGTCCATTTGTTCATAACATAGTGAACAGACAGGCGGAGGGCAAGGACGAAATCGGGTGAATGTGCTGACGCCGCGGCGCCTGTCCGTGCGCGCCATGTCGGGCGCGGGTTGCGTGTACTACCCGGCCCTGCTCGTGGCTCTGGTGGTCCTCGGCCTGAGGTGCGAAAAGGAGCGGTCGCGGGCAGGACCCCGCCACGGCTGTTGATTCTTTAACCTGAAACGCCCACCTTTGAATGGGATTAGGTGATGCGGCCAGAGGAGGATGCGGCATGGACGAGTCCAAGCGGGCGCGTGGCGGCCTGGAAGGCGGCGCGATCATCCTGGCGGTGCTGGGCGGCCTGGCCCTGGGGGTGGGCGCCTTCACCTTCCATTACGGGGAAGGCCTTTCCTACTTCAGCACCGACCCGGCCGCCTGCGCCAACTGCCACATCATGCAGTCGCTGTACGACAGCTGGCAGAAGGCCAGCCACCACGGAACGGCCGTCTGCGTGGACTGCCATCTGCCCATCGCCCTCCTGCCCAAGTACCTGGCCAAGGCTTCCAACGGATGGCACCATTCCAAGGGCTTCACGCTGGAGGATTTCCACGAACCCATCCTCATCAAGCCGGGCAACGCGCGCATCCTGCAGGAGAACTGCCTGCGTTGCCACGGGGAGATGGTGCACGAGCTGCTGGCGGGGGCGACGACGGATGCGGACGCCTTGACCTGCGTGCATTGCCACGCGGCGGTGGGACACGGTGAACAGGTGGGCCTGGGCGGCCCGGAGCGGAACTGGCATGTGGAAGGGAGCGGCAGATGACGACATCCTTGGCGAAGCGACCGGCCTTCTGGGTGCTGCTGGTGGTCGTGGCGGGAGCGGCGGCGGGCGCCACCGGCCTGCTGGTGAGCATCTTCGAGCGCAAGGGCGAGGCTCGCAGCCCCTATCTGCGCGTGGTGGAGGTGGGGGACGATGTCACCGACCCCGCCGTCTGGGGCAAGAACTGGCCGCGTCAGTACGACGCCTACCAGCGGACGGCCATCGCCACGCGGACCCGCTTCGGCGGTCATGGCGGCAGCGAGGCCCTGCCCGACGAGAAGATCGAGCGGGATCCCTGGCTGAAGCGCATCTTCCTTGGTTACGCTTTCTCCATCGACTACCGCGACCGGCGCGGCCACGCCTACATGCTGGCGGACCAGGAGGCCACCCAACGCCTCACCAGGCCGCAATCCGGCTCCTGCCTGCATTGCCATGCCGCCGTGATGCCCCTCTACCGCAAGCTGGGCGACGGCGACGCCATGAAGGGTTTCGAGGAAAGCTACAAGCTCAGCTATCAGGAGATGAACCAGCAGCTTCACGAGATGGGCCACGCCCACCCGGTGACCTGCGCCGACTGCCATGACCCGGCCACCATGGCCCTGCGCGTCACGCGGCCGGGTTTCATCCAGGGCATCCAGGCCCTGGCCGGATCCGACGCCCCCTTGCCCATGATGCCCTCCATCGAGCACTGGCGGCAGGGTCCGCGCCATGCGCCCTACGATCCGAACACCGACGCCACCCGGCAGGAGATGCGCTCCTTTGTCTGCGGGCAATGCCACGTGGAGTACTACTGCAGCAGCAGGATGCCCCTGGAGTTCCCGTGGGGCAAGGGCCTCAAGATGGAGGATCTGGAGGCGCACTGGAACGGCACGACCTTCTCCGACGGCAAGCGCTTCTTCGACTATGTGCACAAGGAGAGCGGCGCCGAGATCCTCAAGGCCCAGCACCCCGAGTTCGAGCTGTGGAGCCAGGGCGTCCATGCCCGCAGCGGCGTCTCCTGCGCCGATTGCCACATGCCCTACATGCGGGATGGGGCCACCAAGGTGAGCGACCACTGGGTGCGCAGCCCGCTGCTCAACGTCAATCGCGCCTGCCAGACCTGCCACCACTTCCCGGAGGCTGAGATCCTGGCGCGCGTCGACCTGATCCAGGAGCGCAACCACCATCTGCTCCAGCTGGGTGGCGCCGCCCTTGTGGACCTGCTTGACGCCATCGTCGCCGCCAAGGCGGCCGGGGTGGACAGCCTGGCGCTCAATCCCGCCCGCGAGCTGCAACGGGCCGCCCAGTGGCGCCTGGACTACATCGCGGCCGAGAATTCGATGGGCTTCCATGCGCCGCAGGAGGCGGCGCGCATCCTGGGCGAGGCCATCGACCTGGCGCGCCAGGGCCAGGTGGCGGCGCTGCAAGCCAAGCGATAAGCGATCTGCACCAATCAGCCAGGCCCTCCCTCCGCCTTGCCCGGGGGGAGGGCTTCCTGCTGGCGTGCCGGAGCGCCCACAAGGAAGGGGGCCCCATGGGACCCCCTTCGGGTGGATGCGGATGTGGCGGTACCTATTTCACGAGGACGGCCTTGCCCGTCCGGCGCTCGGCGCCCGCCGTCAGGGTGTAGATGTAGACGCCGCTGGAGTGGCGCGAGGCGTCCCACTGGATCTGGTGACGGCCGGCGCCGCGCACGCCAAGGTCCAGCTCCTCGATCAGCGCGCCCCGCATGTCGTGGACGCGCAGGCTGGCCTCGGCCAGGCCCGGCTGCAGCCAGCTGATGGTGGTGACCGGGTTGAAGGGGTTGGGATGGGCCGGCTCCAGCTCGAAGGCCAGGGGCCGCGACCCGTCGAGCCCCGAGTTCATGTCCACGATGGAGAGGAAGTAGGGCGCCGTCTCGCCGGGACCGGCGAAGTCGGCCACGATGAAGTAGTCGCCCGCCGTCAGATTGGGCAGGGTCAGCACCTCGCTGCCGGCATTGGCCCCGTGCTGGTTGACGGCGGCGCCGCAGCTGGTGCCCGGCTGGGCGCAGTTGCCCAGCAGCAGGATGACCTCGTCGGCCAGGCCCTCGCCGTGCAGGGTGATCTGCAGGCTGGTGGTCTGGGTCAGGTTGAGGCGGATCACCTCGTCCAGGCCGGGGCTGGAGATGCCGCCCGGACAGCCCGTGCCGTTGTGGTGGTAGAAGGCGGGGGCGGGCCGGCTGAAGGTGACGATGTCGTGGAAGTCGCCCACGTCCTGCATGCCCTCGCAGGCGCCCTGGGGGCTGCCGATGCGCAGGCTGAGGGCGTAGTTCTGGGGCTCGGGGACGCCGTCGAAGCTGCTGTGGCCGATCACGGCGTAGTAGTCGCCCGCCGGCAGGTTCACATAGGTGAGGGTCTCCGGCGCGCAGGCCGGGGCGTCGTTGACCTCGGCCAGGACGGCGCCTGCCGTGTCGAAGTTGGTGAGGAAGAGGGCGGCGTCGAAGGCGTCGATCTCGCAGCTGATGGTCACGGTGGCGGGGTGGGCCAGGGTGAAGCGGAACCAGTCCATGTCGCGCTGGCCGGCGTTGGCCCACACCGTGCCGCAGATGGTCTCATAGAAGCCGATGAGGCCGTAGTTGCCGTTGGGCGGCGTGGCGTTCCAGCCCTCGTTGGGTGCCGCCTCGGGCGTGCCGGCACAGGTGTTGGGCAGGTGGCCGCTGCAGGGGTCGCCGCTGCAGACCAGCGAGAGGGCGTAGGTCTTGGGCGTCGTCACGTCGGTGGAGCCCACGTGCTCGACCACGATGTAGTAGGCCCCGCCCGGCA
>JAUXWS010000030.1 GCA_030685015.1 bacterium | reverse complement strand
CAAGGCGGGATCTCCCCAGCCAAGAACACCGTCCTTCACCGCACGATGGCCGGATCTACGCCGCCTGGACCTTGACCATCGGAGCTTTGCGATCCTGTGCCCGCTCGCCCTGTCCGGCGTCGCCTCCTATCCGGTTCTTGTTCATCCACCCGCGGTTTACGCTCCACGCGTCCTTCCCACGGTCGGTCGCCCTTCCGCAGCTGCGCTTCACTTCGCTCACGTTGGTCTGCTCACGGGAGGACTTGCACCTCCAGGACGGCGCCCACGCTGGGCGCACCACGGAATAGGCTGCCCCTCGGGGGGCAGCCTCCTTCCCTGTCCGCTGGGAGTCAGTTGGAACCGTCAGTACGTGCTGGTTCTGGTGTCCGGGGGAGGACCCGTGGCAATCAGATAGCGCGTGAAATGCTCCGCATTGGCGGTCAGCCTCACGATGCCGGGCATTTGTTCATCGATGACAGTGGGTATCACTTCATAGGTTCCATCCTCGCGATCGAGGAGGACGGTCAGCAGCGAGAGATCCACGCCCTCAAGGTCCTGGCGGAGGAGGCGGAACTGCATCTCCAACGGCAGCAGGAACTCGGTGCCGTCCGGGCCAAAATCGAAACCGAGGGCCGGCGGCACATCCGTGCCCAGCCAGCGGCCGGTGATCACCAGGGATTGGGCCACGCAGCCCCGCGGCGCCCTGAGCTGGAAGCCTGCCTGGTTGTGGTTGGCCGCGCGGCTCGGGTCAAGCGCCAAAGTGAAATCCCCGGGCCAGTCCGTGAGCGCCCCCTTGGCGGCCGGCGGGGTCAGGAGCCGCACCTGTTCGGCGTCCAGCAGGCGTACGGTGCCCTCTTCCTGCAGGGATGTCTGGGAACAGGCCAGCAGCAGCGGCAGCAACAGGATGGCCAAACGGTTGAGGGGGCGCGGGGATCTGTCCATGGATTCACCTTTTGGTTGACGGCAAGTCCTTTTGCGAACTCCATGCCAAAGGAAAGGGAACGGGATCCCCGTCACCCTAAATGATCCTTCACGTCTGGCCTGGGGTGCGTGAGCCTCCACCCCCAATCCGGGTCAAATGAGCCGGCAGGATGCCCTCTCTTCGATGCAAGGAAAAGGGCGCCCCGCGGCGCCCTGGATCCATCGGCTGTCACATCCCGTCAGTTGCCTTCCAGCACGCGCTCCTCGTATTCCGCCTCGAAGCGTCTCTTGTGGAGGCCCTCCTCCTCGGCCAGCCGCTCGAAGACGGACCGAATGGCCTCGTCGGGACTGAGGCGGGCCAGCTCCAGGTAGAGGTCGCGGGCGGCGGCCTCCCGCTTCATGGCGACGATGAGGGCCTGCGCCCAGTCCAGGTCCGCCGTGATCTCCGGCATGTCCACGTAGTCGGCGACCTTCAGGTCGCGCAACTCCCGGGGGCGGGCCTGGAAGCCTCCCCCGTCCCGCACGGTGATCAGTCGATCGCGGTGGCCCTTCTCCTCCTCCGCCATCTCGAGCAGGGCCTCCTTCATCTCGCGCCGCTGCATGCGGGCGGCCAGCTGCGTGTAGAAGCGGGCGGCCTCGATCTCGCGCTTGATGGCGAAGTTGAGGGCCTCCTCGACATTGGCGAACGCGGTCATGCCACCTCCCTGGCCATGATCTCCTCGTGGATGGCAAGGGCCGCCTGCTTGCCGGCACCCATCGCCAGAATGACCGTGGCCGCCCCGATCACGATGTCCCCGCCCGCGTAGACACCGGGCATGGAGGTGCGGCCGGTGGCCTCGTCAGCCACGATGTTGCCCCACTTGTTGAGCTTCAACTCCGGCGTCGCCTCGGTCAGCAGCGGATTGGCCCCGTTGCCGATGGCCACCACCACTGTGTCCGCCTCGATCTCGAACTCGCTGCCCTCCACCGGCACCGGGCGCCGGCGGCCGCTGGCGTCGGGCTCGCCCAGCTCCATGCGCAGGCAGGTGACGGCGCGGACATTGCCCTGGCCATCGTCGTGCAGGCGCACCGGATTGCAGAGGAGACGCATCTGGATGCCCTCCTCCCCGGCGTGGTGGATCTCCTCGCGGCGGGCGGGCATCTCCTCCATGGAGCGGCGATAGACGATGCTCACTTCGGCGGCGCCCAGGCGCAGGGCGGTGCGCGCCGCGTCCATGGCCACGTTGCCACCTCCGAAGACGGCCACCTTGCGCCCCGGCCGCACCGGCGTGTCGGCCCGGGGGAATTCATAGGCCTTCATCAGGTTGACCCGCGTGAGGTACTCGTTGGCCGAGTAGACGCCGTTGAGGTTCTCTCCCGGGATGTTCATGAAGTAGGGCAGCCCGGCGCCCAGGCCAAGGAAGACGGCGTGGAAGCCCTCCTCCTCCAGCAGCTCCTGGACGGTGATCATCTTGCCGATGACGGCGTTGTAGACGATCTCCACGCCCAGCTTCCGCACATAGTCCACTTCCGCCTCCACGATCTCCTTGGGCAGACGGAACTCGGGGATGCCGTACATGAGCACACCGCCCGGCTTGTGCAGCGCCTCGAAAATGGTGACGGCGTGGCCGCGCAAGGCCAGCTCGCCCGCCACCGTGAGGCCGGCCGGTCCGCTGCCCACCACCGCGACGCGACGGCCGGTGGGCGGCGGCAGCGCCGGAATGGCCACGTCGCCCTGGGCGCGCTCCCAGTCCGCGGCGAAACGCTCCAGGCGGCCGATCGCCACCGGCGGGTGCTTGCGGCCCACGATGCAGACCTGCTCGCACTGGGTCTCCTGGGGACAGACGCGACCGCAGATGGCGGGCAGGGCATTGTCCTGCTTGATGAGGCGGATCGCCTCGGCGAACTCGCCCTGGCGGATGGCCACCACGAAACCGCGGATGTCGATGCCCACCGGGCAGCCCTTGACACAGGCCGGATCCTTGCACTCCAGGCAGCGGCTGGCCTCCACCTGGGCCATCTGCGGCGTGTAGCCGATGGGGACCTCCTGGAAGTTGCGGGCCCGCACCAGCGGCTCCTGCTCCGGCATGGGCACGCGCGCCACCTGGCCCGGACGCGCCTTGGGCAGCGGGGTGACGGCGCTCATGGGCGGCTCCCTTCCTGCACGGCCTCGCGGCCGATCTGGCAGACATGGTCCGCCGCCATCGCCTGTCGCTCCTGGTCGGTGTAGGCCCGCTGCCGCTGCATCAGCTCCTGGAAATCCACGGCGTGGCCGTCGAACTCGGGTCCGTCCACGCAGACGAAGCGGCTGCGGTGGTCGACCGTGACCCGGCAGCCGCCGCACATGCCCGTGCCGTCCACCATCGTGGCGTTGAGGCTGACCACGGTGGGGATGCCGTGGGCACGGGTCAGCTCGCTCACGGCGCGCATCATCACCACGGGGCCGATCGCCACCAGTTCGTGGATCTCCTCCCCGGCGGCGACGAGCTCGGCGATGGCGTCGGTGACGAAGCCGGGCCGGCCCTTGCTGCCGTCGTCTGTGCAGACGATGAGCCGGTCGCTGGCGGCCGCCATCTCCGCCTCGAGGATGAGCAGCTCCGCCGTGCGCGCCCCGATGATGGAGATGACGCGGTTGCCCGCCTCCTTCATCGCCTTGGCGATGGGGTGGACCGGCGCCGTGCCGATGCCGCCCCCCACGCAGACCACCGTGCCACGCCGCTCGATGTGGGTGGGTCGGCCCAGGGGACCGGCCAGGTCGAGGATGGAGTCCCCCTCCTCCAGCCGTCCCAGTTCCACCGTGGAGCGGCCCACTTCCTGGAAGATGAGCCGGATCCAGCCCTGCTCCGGGTCGGCGTCGGCGATGGTGAGGGGAATGCGCTCCCCTTGCGGCCTCACGCGCAGCATGATGAACTGGCCGGCCCGCCGCTTGCGGGCGATGCGGGGCGCCTCGACCAGCAGGTCCTTGACGCCGGGGGCAAGGATGGTCTTGCGGATGATGGTGTTCATGCACTCCGTTCCACTTGTCGGGATTCAAGCCAAAAGATTAACAGCTTCGGCCCTGAACTCAAAGTCATATGAACAGTTAGTCATCTGAACCACCGCCCAGCACTGAAACTCATTTCCACCAGCTTCAACTCCATGTTCGAAGTGTCGATAGAGCACCTATGAAGGAGCCCGACAAGACCGGCGCCACGGGCGCCATGCACCATCCGGAGCAGGAGGCGCAGCTCACAGGGCTGCCCCTGCAAAGCAAGGTGGCCCTGCTCATCCTGGCCCTCTTCGCTTTCCTCATGGCCCTCAGTGTAGGCATCGGGCACCATTTCATCATGCCCAGCTTCCTGCATCTGGAGCGCCAGGAGGCGGAGCAGCACCGCGAGCGCGTCCTGCAGATGCTGGACCGCGAAGCCGAGCACCTGGTGGTGACGGCCTCGGACTGGGGCACCTGGACGGCCACCTGGCTCTTCCTGCAGGACCGCAACACGACCTACGTCGAGGAAAACCTGACGATGGATGCCTTGCTCGCCCTGCGGGCGGACATGCTCTACATCTACGACAGCACCGGCGTGCCGGTGTGGGGCATGGCCATCGACCGCGCCGCGGAGGAGCGGCGGCCCCTGCCGGAGCTGGACGGGCGGCCCCTCCCGGCCGGCCACCCTCTCCGGTCGAGCGGCAGGATGGACCAGTCGCCCAAGGGCCTCCTCATGACGGAGGGCGGCCCCGTGCTGGTGGGGGCGCGGCCCATCACCACCAGTGAAGGCACCGGTCCGGTGATGGGCATGGTCCTCTTCGGCCGCTTCCTGGACACGCTGAGCGTGGCCGCCCTGGCCGCCCAGGCCTGCCTCGACCTGCGCCTGCTCCCGGTGGAGGTGGAAGGCGACAGAATGAAGGGCGCCCCGGTCCCGGGAGACGACTTCATCCAGTCGGAGGGGGCCCTCACCACGGTGCGGCACCTGTTGCGCGATGTGGAGGGACGGCCCGTCCAGGAACTGCGGATCAGGTTGCCCCGCACCATCTTGGAACAAGGCCAGCGGGCCACGCGCATCGCCCTGGCCATGCTCTCGCTGGCCGGCATTCTCGTCCTGGGCGCCCTGCTGGCCGCCCTGCGACGCATGGTGCTGGAGCCGACCCGGCGCTTGACGGAGCACGCCGACCGCATCAGCCGCTCGGGCGTGCCGTCGCCCGCCTTCGACCGCGAGCGCCGGGATGAGCTGGGCCTCCTCGCCCGCCGCCTGGACGAGATGGTCATCCAACTGGGTGAGGCAAGGCGCCAGCTCCTGGACCAGTCCTTCCGCGCCGGCCGCTCGGAGATGGCGGCCGGCATCCTGCACAACATCGGCAACGCCCTCACTCCCCTCACGGTGAAAGCCGACCAGCTGCAGCGGGATATCCAATCCGCCCCGGTGGCCGATCTCGATCTGGCGCTGGGCGAACTGGCGGGGGGCGGCCTGGACGAGTCCCGCCGCGCCGACCTGCAAGCCTACGCCCTGCTGGCCCAGCAAGAGCTGCGGCAAGTCCTCGAACGCGCCCGCGGCTCCGCCGCCGCCGTGACGGAACTGGTCGGACACGTCAACCAGATCCTGACCCGCCAGGAATCGCACAGCCGCAGCGGCCAGGTCCGCGAGACGGTCGAGCTGGAGACCCTCCTCACGGATACGGCCGCCCTGCTGGACCCCGCCCTCAGCCGGCGGATGGAGATCCAACTGGACCCCTCCGTGCGGATCACAGGCAGTGCGCCGGTGGCCCGCGTCATCCTGCAGCAGATCCTCTCCAACCTGATGATCAACGCCGCCGAGGCCGTGGTCCGCGCCGACCGCGACCGCGGGAACCTGTGGATCTCGGCGCGGCGCGGGGAGGCGGGCCGCCTGGAGCTCCTCCTGCGCGACGACGGGGTGGGCATCGAGACCGGCCTGCTGGACCTCATCTTCGGCCGCGGCTTCTCCACCAAGGCGGCCCGCGCCGGGACCGGCCTGGGGCTCCATTGGTGCGCCAACACCCTGGGGGCGATGGGAGGCTGGATCCGGGCCGAGAGTGCGGGGGCCGGCGCCGGCGCCAGTTTCCGGATCAGCCTTCCCTGGGAGGACGACCAGCACGTGACGGCCATCCATCAACCGGCGCAGGTGAGCGCATGAAACATCGGGCCGACGTGGCGGAGCAGCCTCTGCGCATCCTGGCCATCGACGACGAGGCGGAGGTCCTGGCCGCCTATCAGGAGATGCTGGGCGGCCCCCGATCCGCCGGTGGCGGCCTTTCGGCCATGCGTGAGCGGCTCTTCGGCGCCGGACCGGCCCCCATCGCCGATGTGGGCTTCGAGCTTGTCTGTGCCCGCCAGGGCGAGGAGGCCGTCGACCATCTGCGCCGGGCGCTGGACGAGGAGCGGCCCTTCGCCGTGGCCTTCGTCGACATGCTGATGCCGCCGGGGCGGGACGGCCTCTGGACCTCGCGCGAGTTGCGACGCCTGGCTCCCGGGCTGGACATCGTCATCGTCACCGCCTACTCCAACGTGGATCCCCAGGAATTAAGCCGCCAGGTGCCCCCCGCCGAGCGCCTGCTCTACCTCCAGAAGCCTTTCCATCCCTTCGAGCTGCGCCAGTTGGCCACCGCCCTGGCCCGCAAGTGGCAGGCCGAGCAGCGGGCCCTGGAACTGCTCGAGGCCCAGTCCCGCGCCGTGCTGGCCGCCGAGCTGGCCAGCCGCGTCAAGTCCCAGTTCCTGGCCAACATGAGCCACGAGATCCGCACGCCCATCAACGGCATCCTCGGCATGTCCGAGCTGCTGCTGGCCACCACCCTGGACCAGCGCCAGCAAGGCTTCGCCGAAACCATCCACCGCTCGGGCGAGGGCCTGCTCCGGGTCATCAACGACATCCTGGACTTCTCCAAGATCGAGGCGGGCAAGCTCGAGATCGACGAGGCCCCCTTCGACCTGCGCCGCCTGGTGGAGGATGTGGGCAGCCTCTTCATGGTGGCGGCCGGACGCAAGGGCCTGGAGTTGGTCTGCCAAGTGGAGGCGGGAACGCCCACGCGCCTGCGCGGCGACGCCGGCCGCCTGCGCCAGGTGCTGACCAACCTGGTGGGCAACGCCGTCAAGTTCACCGAGCAGGGGGAGGTGGTGCTGCGCTGCGCGGGGGAGGCCGTCCCCGGCGAGGAGGGGGGCTTTCTCCTGCGCCTGGAGGTGCGGGACACGGGAGTGGGCATTCCGCTTGAGGCCCAGACACGCATCTTCGACGCCTTCACCCAGGCCGACGCCAGCACCACCCGGCGTTATGGCGGCACCGGACTCGGCCTCAGCATCTCGCGCCAGCTGGCCCGCCTGATGGGGGGCGATCTGGTCATGGCGAGCGAGGCCGGACGCGGCTCCTGTTTCACCCTCACGATCAAGGTCCAGCCGGAAGGCGACGGCGAGAGCGACGCGGCGCGGATGGCGGCTCGCCTGGCCGGCCTGCGCGTCCTGATCGTCGATGACAGTCCGACCAATCGCGGCCTGCTGGAGGGCCAGCTCCAGGGTTGGGGACTTGCCTGCGCCAGTGTCGCCGACGGCACCGCTGCCCTGGAGAGCCTCGCCCGGGAGGAGGCGGCGGGCCTTCCCTTCCACGCCGTGCTGCTGGATTACCTGATGCCGGGCATGGACGGCCTGCAAACAGCCCGGGCCCTCAGCGCCCGCCACGGGGCGGCCTCGCCCCGGATGGCCCTGCTCAGCTCCGTGGCGCTGTCCGGGGCGGAATGGCGCGAGTGCGGCATCGAATCCATCCTCAGCAAGCCCATCCGCCAGGCCGAGCTGCTGGAATGCCTGGCCAGCCTGAGCGGCCGTTGGGAGCGACCGGGCTCCCGGGCCGAAGCGCCCTCTTTCACGCCGATGGTCTCCACCCCCCTGTTCCGCGCCCGGGTCCTGGTGGTGGAGGACAACATCATCAACCAGGAGGTGGCGGCGCGCATGCTGGAAACCCTGGGTTCCTCCGCCGTCCTCGCCTCCCACGGCGCCGAAGCGCTGGAGATCCTGTCCCGCGACCGTTTCGACCTGGTGCTGATGGACTGCCAGATGCCGGTGATGGACGGCTACGAGGCCACCGCCCGCATCCGGCTCCTGGAGCGGGAGGGTCGGATCGACCCGCAGCGCGTGGTGGCATTGACGGCCAACGCCCTGGAAGGCGACCGGGAGCGCTGCCTGGCGGCCGGCATGGACGACTACCTCTCCAAGCCCTTCTCGCGCGGCATGCTGGCGGAGATCCTCGCCCGCTGGACCAACGGAGGGACGGCTCCCGCCCCGGGCGTGGTGCCGGCCAGGGCGACGCCCTCCACGGGCGACCAGGACACGCCCCAGGGCGCGACGCTGGATCCGCGCGTGCTGGAGACCCTGCGCGAGCTGCAAGTCCCCGGCGGGCCGGACCTGGTCAGCCGCCTCGCCGGCATCTATCTCGAGGAGTCGGCCAGACAGGTGGAGGCCCTGCGCGTGTCCGCCGAGCAGGGCGCCCTCGAGGAATGCGGGCGCCTGGCCCATGGGCTCAAATCCTCCAGCGCCAATGTGGGCGCCGTGCGCCTGGCCGCGCTCTGCCGCCAGGTAGAACAGGAGGCGCGGGAAGGGCAGCTGCCGGACCTGCCGGACCGCATCGGGGAGATCGTCGAGGAGCATGGGCGCGCCGCCGAGGCCCTGCAACGACTGCGGGAGACCGGGCGATGACGGCGGCACGGATCCTGGTGGTCGACGACGACGCCACCACGCGCTTCCTGGCTCGCAGCATGCTGGAGGCGTCCGGCTTTGCCGTGACCGAGGCGGCGGATGGCCGGGAGGCGCTGGCGCGCTTCCAGGAGGACGCCTGTGACCTTGTGCTGATGGACGGATTGATGCCCGTCATGGACGGCTTCGCCGCTTGCGCCGCCATCCGGAGCCTGCCGGGGGGTCGCCAGGTTCCGGTCATCATGCTGAGCGGCCTGGAGGACGAGCCCTCCCTGGAGCGGGCGGTGGCGGCAGGCGCCAGTGATTTCATGCGCAAGCCCCTTGACTACGCCTCGCTGGCCCGCCGGCTGCGCATGATGCTGCAACACCAGCGCGCCACCGGCGCGGCCCCGGCCGCCCCGCCGGCCCTGGAACGGTTGGTCTGCCTGGTGTCGCACGCCCTCCGCCACAGCGGGAGGCTGGCCGTGCTGGCCATCCACCCGGGTGGCCGCCCCTGGACCACCGGCGGAGACCTGCTCGAAGGGGATTCCTGGCGGGAGGCCGCCGTCCGCCTGCGCGACCAGCTGCGCCGTGAGGACAATCTCGACCAGGGCCCGGCCATGGGCGGGGAGGATGGGGACCAGGTCGCGGAGGTGGTGGTCGACAAGGCCTTTCTCGTCTTCCTGCAGGACCTGCGCACGCCCGCCGACGCTGCCCGCGTGGCAGGTCGCCTCTGCGCGGCCCTGGAAGCGCCAGGGAAGGATGGGACACGCCCCGCCGCCACCAACCCGCGGGTGGGCATCGCCCTCTTCCCGGAGGACGGGGCCGGGGCGGAGATCCTGGTCGAGCGCGCCCTCCAGGCCCTGCGCGCCACGTCCGGCGCGGCCGGGAATCCGTTTCACTTCCATGACAGGGAGAGGGAGGAGGCGGCCCGCCGCGAAGCGGAGCTGGTCGAGGCGGTGGGGGCCGTGCTGGAGGCGAGGTGCATGGAGCTGCGCTGCCAGCCGCTGCGCACGCCAAGGGGTGTGCTGCTGGGAGCGCGCCTGCAGCCCTGGTCCTCCCACGAACTGCTGCGAAGCCTTGCCCCGTCCGCGCTGATCTCCCTGGCGCGGGAGGGCGGCCGCCTTGCCAGCCTCTATCTGTCCCTGATCGACCAGGCGGCCGACCTGGCCACCGCCACCCGCGTATCGGGTCGGACGGCCCGGCTGGTCCTGCCGGTGCTGGCCGAGCTGCTCCCGGGCTCGGCGCTGCCCGCCGCCCTGCGCCGCCTGGTCTCGTCCGCCCACGACGGATCGTCCTGGCTGGAACTGGAGTGCGGCGACGACCTGCCTCGCTCCGGTGATGAGATCAGGCGCTTGCTGGAGCCCTACGCCATGCCGGGGGTGGTCCTCGCCCTCCCCCCGGCCGGGCTGGCCTCGCTGCTGGACGGTGGGCCGGCCCCCGCCACCCTGCGGCGCGTGCATCTCACCCTGGGCGGCGACCAACCGGGGCGGGCGGCCGGGGAGCATGTGCGCCAGCTGGCGCGGCTCGCCCAAGGGCTTGGGTTGGAGTTGCGGGTGGGGGGAGCCTTTGCTCCGGCATGGATGCAAGGCCTGGCCGATGCCGGTTGGGCCGAGGCGGTGGATGCATCCGCCGAAGCGGCCCTTCCGCCAGATCACTTCGTCAGCGCCTGCTGGTTGATGGAATTGCACAAGGAGACGACATGAAGATCCGCGACATGGTCCTTCTGGCCCTGATCGTGCCCTGGCGCCCCTCGGCGGCCGCTTGGGACCTGGAGCTGGGCGTGGTGTCGGACTATCTGGTCTACGGCATCAGCCAGACCGACGGCCGGCCGGCCCCCCAACTGGGCTGCGGATGGAGCCTGCCCTCCGGGCTTCATGCCGACGCCTGGTGCTCCACCGTCGACTATGGCGACGACACCTGGCTGGAGGCGGACCTGGGCGCCGGCTGGGCGGGCGAGACGCGGGGCCTGGGCTGGGATCTCGTGATCCAGCGCTACCACTACCTGGGATCCAGCCGCGAGGGGGATTACGGCGAAGTGGTCCTCAACCTGGAGCGGGGACCGCTGGCGCTGCTGGGCAGCTGGACTCCCGACTACGCGGGCAGCGGAGCGGATGCCGCCTACGGCAGACTGGCACTGGCCCTCCCCCTGGCACACTGGGTCGGCGGCGTGGCCTCATTGGGCGCCATGCGCCATTCCACCTCGGCCGCCCAGCAGCTCTACGGGAGCGGGGCGGACCGGCTGATGACCGACTGGAATCTGGGTCTGGCCGGCGGCCTTTCCCTCTTCGCATGGAGCCTGGCCTGGCACGACACGGACTCGCGCGGGCGCCGGGTGGCGGGAGACCTGGCGGGACGCCGCCTGGTGCTGTCTGTCAGCTGGAGCCTGTCCTCCGGCGAGTAATGCCTGGGTCAGGGAGAGACCATGAGCCACGTGCTGAGAATCCAACGCCTGGGCGACGAGGCCCGCTGTGTCCACGGACGACGACCGCCCCGCACCACCTGTTGCCGCGTGGTGGCGCCCGACCGGCGCGAGGGTCCGCGCTGGATGGGGATCGAGCCCGGGCCTGAGGTGGCCGGGCCAAGTGCCGCGAAGGCAACGGTAGGCCTGGATCGACCCTGAGACGGACCGCAATCCTGTGGCGTCCTCCGCCCGGACGAGTCCATCAGCGCCGGGCGGGCACTCAGCAACGGGCAGCTTCCCGCACATGCCGTCCGCTGATCCACCCGCCATTCACGAGACGCTGCTGAACGCGTGGGACACCCACCTGGACCACGGGAGAATTCGCCACGCAATGGATTTGCCTTGCGAAGACGGCCAGCCGCCCTATCTTGGATCAAGATGGTCCGAATTAATGTCCAAAGCCCGGATGGCCCATGGTGATCCTGCTGATCGTGCATTGGTTCACGTCGCTCTTCTTCCAGACCTTCTATCATCACCGCTACGCGTCGCACCAGATGTTCAGGCTGTCGCGGCGGACGGAACGGGTGATCCACGTCCTGGCCTTCCTCGCCCAGGGCCCCTCCTTCCTCAACCCCAGGGCCTATGCCATCCTGCACCGCCAGCACCACGCCTTCAGCGACACGGCGCGGGATCCCCACAGCCCCCTCAGGCACCGCACGGTGGTCGGCATGCTCAAGGACACGCTCGCCCATTTCGAGGCGGCGCGCCGGCGCGACGATCCCGAGCTGGAGCGCTTCGCGTCATGCACGCCGGATTGGCCGGCCTTCGACCGCCTGGCCGACACCTGGCCGACGTGCATCGGCATGGGCGCGCTGTGGACGGGGGTCTACGCTCTCTGGGCGCCTGCGGTCTGGTGCTTCCTCCTGCTGCCCCTGCACTGGCTGATGGGGCCAATCCATGGCGCCATCGTCAACTGGGCCGGGCACAAGTACGGCTACGTCAACCACCCCGACACGGACGACCACAGCCGCAACACGCTGCCGGTGGACCTCCTCATGCTGGGCGAGCTCTACCAGAACAACCACCATCACTCCCCCACGCGGCTCAACTTCGCCCACCGCTGGTTCGAACTGGATCCTGGCTACTGGGTGATTGTCCTGCTCGAACGACTGGGTGTCGTGGTGAGGCGGGGTCCGGCCTGACGGTGAGGGAAGACCACGGCGCGAGGTGTGACGTCACGGTCCCCGGCCGCCTTCAGCAAAGGGGGCAGGGCGCCGCCGCCCCGCCCCCGGTCGCACCAGGTTCTGTCCAGGTTCAGATCTTGAACTCGAAGTTGACCCGGTACCAGGTGTCGGGGTCGGAGCCCGAGGCCTCGTGGGAGATGGTCCGCAGGTTGGGGGCGATGACCAGGCCCTTGGCCGGCTTGAAGGCCACGCCGATGATGAGGTCGGTGAGGCCGTCGTCGTCCGTGTTCGTGTCCGGATCCACCATCGCCACGTTGGCGAAGAGATCCAGCGGCAGCCCGATGGGCAGCTTGTAGTTGCCGTAGAAGCCGATGATCTGCTCCGTCACGTCCACGGCGCCCGTGGTGGTCTTGGTGTCGAACTCGGCGCCCAGCCGCGCGCCCATGCCCGCCCAGCCGCCGAACAGGCCCATCACCGTCTTGCTGTCGTCGGCGCTGACCGGCTCCAGGCTGTAGACCAACCCCGCATTCCAGCCGTCCTTCTTGCTCAGCGCGGACTCGCCCGCCATCACCTGCAGCGAGAGCTTCTTGTACTTATCACTCTCGGCCTTCTTGAAGCCGCCTCCATTGGTGTAGAGCAAACTAGCCTTCACAAGGCCACCAAACTCATTGGCATAGCCCACGCCCATATCCGCGCTGCTGGAGAAGCCGTGCTCGTCCATCAGGGGCTTGGCCAGGAAGCGGTAGCCGAAGTTGGCCTCCTGCATATTGAACATGTTCATGCCCTGCATGCCGAAGGTCCACTTGCCCAGGCCCGTCTTCCAATCCACGCAGGCGTTTTTAACGAAGACCTCCAACATCTTGTCGCTGTCGTCGGCGCCGTCGTTCATGCGGCCCGCGTCGAGCTGAAGCCTGTAGGACAGGTTGTCCGCCGGCTTGTCCGTGATGGTCAGGTAGGCGCGGCCCGTCTCGAACTTGCCGTCCTCGGCCACGCCCTCGGTGGCGTTGTGCGTGTACTCGTAGAAGATCAGGCTGCTCAGGTCCGCCGCCTGGACGGCCGCCGTGGTCAGAAGAAGTCCCAACAGGATGCTCTTGCTCATGTGTGTCTCCTGGCTGAAAAATGAGAAGGATGATGTGCGGCGCCCATGAGACAGGCGCCGCACCTGCAACCGCCGGCGGCGCGACACCCCCGCCCCGCCGGCCACTGGAGTCGTCATGCTTTCAGGATGGACACCTTGGTGTCGTAGAAGGACACGCTGCCGCCCACGGGATCCACCAGGCAGGTGTTGTGGCGCAGGGAGGGATCCGTCCACATGGCGGCGTTGGCGTGGATCCCCCTCCTCCGGCGCGCGTCGCCCTTCACCACCTCGCCATTGACCACCACGTCCTCGGCGCCGGTGGCCCAGTGCCCGAAGCCAAGCACGAAGCTGACCACGCCGGGGCGGATCGCCTCCGTCACCTGCAAGCGGCCGCTCATCGTCCGGGAGCGGCCGTTGTTGAAGTCCCACTGGCCGTTGGCGTTGGTGGAGCTGACCACCTTGACCTGGTCGCCGTTGGCCAGCCCCAGGCGACGGGCGTCGCGGCTGTTCATGAGGATGCCGTTCTCCTCCATGAGCGGGTGCAGCCAGTAGGCGGCCACCGTCCTCGACTTGGTGTGGGAGATGAAGCGATGGGTGATCAGGTGCAGGTCGTGGCCCCGGCCCATCTCGTCCAGCGTCCGCCCGTCATAGGTCAGCTGCGGCAGATGCCGTGCGATGCCGCTGCAGGGCTTGCCCGTTCCCGCATACTTCTGCGATGCCGTCTTCTCCTGATAAAGATTGAGCAGCATGCCATAGGGATGGGCCAGATGGTCTCCGTCATAGCCCTTCTCGTGGGACTCGTAGCGGCCGCCCCGGTTCAGCACGTAGACGACCTTGCGCCAGTGCTCCTCCCCCGCCGCCTTGCGCCACAGCCCCTCGTCGAACACCGTGGGCGGCAGGTGCCGCCGTGCCTTGAGGAAGATCTCCAGCTCCCGGTCATCGGCGTCGGGCACCTCCTTGCCCGGTTCGCTGCCCAGGGCGATGTTGGCCACGCCCTTGAGGTAGAAATCCTCCGGGCGTAGGTAATCCCTCCCCTCCCCCAGGGCGCCTGGTCCGAAGCCCTTCAGTCCCAGCTGCTCGGCCAGGCCCATGAGGAGGGTCTCGAAGGAGATGGGCGCCTCCTGGCCGTACACGCGCACCGTCTCGGGGACAGGGGCGATGGCCGGCTGGCGGACAGGCTGCACCTTGTTGGGCATGTTGGGATGACTGCCCTGGAACTCCCAGCGCTCGAGGAAGCTCAAGTCCGGGAAGATGTAGTCGGCGTACATGCTGGTGGTGCCGATCAGGATGTCGCTGCAGAAGAAGAGCGGCAACTTCTCCACGTCCGCCAGCACCGCGATGTTGGTGTGGCCGGCGGGCAGGGCGTAGGTGGGGGCGCCCATGTAGAGGAAAAGGGCCTTGACCGGGTAGGGGTAGGCGTCCCCGATGCTGGGGATGATCTCCTCGTAGACATCGCTGGCCAGGGGATACCAGTTGCGCCGGGCCGGGTAGCCGGCGAAGAGCGTGGTCTTGTCGTAGGCCACGTCGTGGCGGATGGAGCTGACGCCGAAGGTGGTCAGCTTGCCGGGTACCTTGGCCAGATCGTAGGGGCCGCCCTTGGCGCCGTCATAGCCGTAGGTGGAGGCAAGACAGGCGCCGCCCTTCCAGTCGAAGTTTCCCAGCAGCATGTTGACGCTCATCCAGGCCAGCACGTTGTAGAATCCGTTGGTGTGCTGGGCGGCGCCGCGATGGACGTCCACCACCGCCTGCTTGCCGTGGCTGGTCAGCTCGCGGGCCACCTGCGCCACGTCGGCCGCTTCCAGCCCCGCCACGGCGCACCACTCGTCGAAGGACTGCTCGAAGGCTGACTCCTTGAGGATCTGCAGCGAGGATTTGACCTGGACCGTGGCGCCATCCCTGCCCTTCAACTCGGTGTCAACGAAGAGGTCGGCCGTGACGGCGCGCTCGGTGTCATTGGGTTCGATGGCCACGGCTTTGCCGCCCACCATGACGAGGAAAGACTTCTCCTCGTACTCGATGACCTTCTCCTTGTCCTTGGGATCCGGCACGACCAGCTTCCTGGCCGAGGCCAGGCCCAGATCCGCGGCCCGCACGAATTTTCCTGCTTTGCCGTCCTTGATCTCCACCAGCCAGCTGGCGTTGGTCCAGCTCTTCTCACCGCCGGCCATGGCTGCCGCCTTGTTGGCATTGGCCAGGAAAGCCTTGTCGTAGCGGTCGTGCTCCAGCATCCAGCTGATAATGGCCATGGCCAGCGCGGCGTCCTCGCCCGGCTTGATGGGCAGCCACTTCTCCGCCTTGCTGGCCAGCTTGGAAAAGCGCGGATCCGCCACGGCGATCCTGGTGCGGCCTGACTTCAGGTTCTCCGTCAGGCGAACGGTGCGGTTGGTGGGACCGTAATTGGCTTCGAACAGGTTGGCGCCAACGAAGAGGATGTAGCGCGAGTTCTCGATGTCGCCCTGCCAGTAGAACTTCTTGCCATTGGTGAACTTGCCTGCGAAGTACTGCTCGCTGATCGCCTTGCAGGTGAAGTAGAGCGAACCCTGGCAGACGGTGGTGTGCCCGTGCAGGTTGGTGGTGCCAAAGCCTGCGCCGAAGCGTTTCATCACGTCGCTGCGGCCTCCCTTGAGGCGTCCCCAGGCCATGACGAACTGGTTGTTGCGGGGTCCCATGTCCGGATGATCGGGGTCGATGAGCGTATCCAGGCGGGCGGCGTGCCTCGCCTGGAACTCCTTCACCAAGGCCGCCTTGCGTTCCCTGTCCTTTTCATCCCAGATGGCCTTGACGTCGGCGGCCATCTCCTTGGCCGCGGCCCCGTCCCGCAGGGCCATGATCGAACGCAATCCCTCAACTTGGCGCTGCTCCTCGCCGGGCACCTGGGCGAAGAGCGCGCCCCCTTCCACGATCTCGGCAATGGCCTGCTCGAAGGGGATGCTGATCCACTTGTTCTCGCCCCGCCGGCCCGCCCGCTTCAACACCTGGCGGATGCGATAGGGATCGTAGGCGATCTGCACGCCGGCCTGTCCCTTGGGGCAGAGCGCCCCGTCCACCCGGGCGGCGTCGTCCAGGCGGGTTTTCATGGGCAGGTGCGGCAGCAGGGTCCAGGGGTTGAAGGGGTTGCCGTCGATCTTGGTGACCACGCCGTCCTGCAGCTTGCACGTGATGCCGCATCCCGTGTTGCAGTTCAGGCACACGGTGCGCACCTGGTTCTCAGGATCGTTCAACCCATAGTCGACATCGGGACGCCGCCCGGCGAGAATGGCCTGCTCCACTTGGGCCTGGGCGCGGCCACCCATCATCATGCCGGCCGCCAGGCCCGACCCCAGCAGGGCGCCCTTGGCCAGGAAGGCGCGACGGGTCACGTCATGGGGTGTCTGCTTCATAGGGCGGCTCCGATCTTCTTCATGGAATGGCGGGCGAGCAGCTTGAGACCAAGGACCACCAGCCCCACGCCGAAGGCGCCGATGAAGAGCGCGACGAGATACTCGTTCCAGGTGGCCTGGTAGTGGTGGCTGAGTCGGACGTGGGTGTAGGCCTCATTCAAGCCCTTCAACTCAGCCACGGCCTGGCCGGGGATCAGGATGTTGAGGCGGGCCGAGACGAAGGTGACGGCCACGAGGAAGGCGCCCGTGCCCACCGCCGGCAGGCTGCGTCCCCTCATCATCAGGAAGGCCGCCACCAGGGCGCCGCCCAGGTGGACCAGCCAGAAGACCCACCAGAAGGGGCCGAAGATGACGAGGTCGACCGCCTCCCGATTGTGCGAGATGGGCGACCAATAGACGATGGAGTACTCGGCGAACTCGGCCAGGAAGTAGAAGGCCATGCCGCCCAGGGTCATGCGGCGCAGCAGGCGCAAGGGTTGCTGGCGGATGTCGGCCTCCTCCCGCAGCAGGAAGGTGAAAAGCAGCAGCAGCACGGCGGCGCCGGACGTGACGGCGGATCCCAGGAACAGGATGGGAAGGAGAGCCGAACTCCAGAAGGGTTTGGCGTCCACCACGCCGAAGAAGGCGCCGCTCTGGCTGGGGTAGGCGATGGAGAGGAGGAGGGCCGCCATCAGCAGCGGGGCCAGCCAGCCGCTGCGGTCGTTCACGTCCTCCTGGCTGGCCTTCTGGTAGCTGAGGTGGAAACAGACGGCCACCACGGCCAGGAAGAAGGAGTACATCCAGGCGTTGAAGGCCATCATGCTGCCGAAGTTGGGGGCGAAGATCATGCGATAGGCGCGGAAGGGTTGCCCCAGATCCAGCCAGATGGAGAAGAGGCCGGTGACCACCGCCACGGTGGAGACCAGCATGATGACCCGCAGATGCTCCCGGAAGTGGGGCAGCCCCAGGAAGTAGCCGGTCATGCCCGCGACGAAGACGCCGCCGGCGATGCCCACGAAATGGAAGTACAGGGCGACCCACAAGCCCCAGGGCACATAGCTGCCGTAGCCGGCAAGGCGCTCGCCCGTGGCGAACTTGGCCACCAGCGCCGCCAGCCCCAGGAGGAAGGCCGCGGCCCACAAGCGGGACAGCAGGCGAAGGGTTTTCTTTTTCATGCTTCCCTCAAATCAGGTAAGTGACGGCCGGATGCGTGCCCTTCTCCTCCAGCAGCTTGATCTGGTTGTGCTGCCGGAGCTGCTCGGCCACCAGGCTGGCGGTGTCGCCGGCATCGCCGAAGTAGTTGGCGCGTCCGATGCAGGTGGTCACGCACATGGGCAATTCGCCCTCCTGCAAACGGTGCAGGCAGAAGTGGCATTTGCGCGCATTGCCCTTGGGCGAGCCGTGGCCCTGCCGGGACCAGGCCTTGCCGTACTCGTGGCTGGGGCGCTCCTCGTAGAGCTGGGGCACCGGCGTCTCCCCGGTGTAGGTGTGTCCGAAATCGCTGGTGCGGGCCCCGTAGGGACAGGCGGAGAGGCAATAGCGGCAGCCGATGCATTTGTCGTAGTCGACGGCGACCACTCCGTCCTTGCGCTTCCAGGTGGCGTTCACCGGGCAGACCGAGGTGCAGGATGGTTTGTCGCACTGCATGCAGGGCCGGGGGAAGAAGCGCATCAACAGGTTGGGATAGGCGCCCTTCTCCTCCGTGATGACCGGCCGGTAAACCACGCCTGGCGGCAGCTTGTTCTCCGCCACGCAGGCCACCGTGCAGGCGTGACAACCCACGCACTTGCGGGTGTCGATCACCAAGGCCCAGCGGCGCTCCTCCATGGGCTTGGCCAGGGCCTTGCGCAGCTCGTCCTGCATGCGCACCAGGATGTCCGCCCCCTCGCCCCGCGCCACGCTGGCCAGCTCCGGGATCTCCCGCACGGTGTCCGGCCCGGACGGCGTGGCGGGGGGATCGGCATGGCGGGCGAGGGTGACCGCGGCCACGGAAGCGGCGGCGCTCCCCACGGCCAGGGCCGCGCCACGCAGAAAGTCCCGGCGGCCCAGGCCCGTCTGCTCCAACGTGGACCTGCTGTGCTGATCTTCCTTCATGTGGACCTCGATTCCTGATCCTGGTTGGTTTGGGACGAGACGATCGGCCCCCTTCTTTGGAGAAGGGAGCCATCTGGCCATGGGCCCTGACAAGGCACATGCCGTGCCAAGGTCTTTCCATTGCCCATCAATTGTTTTCAGCCAATGTCGTGGCCACGAGGCACGGTTCTTCGTGGATGGGCGCGGATTTCCGTGGGGAGATGCCGGACGCCGGATCCGGGTCGGGAGGGGCGGGCTGGGTCCCCCTCAGGGGCGGGGCACCCAGAAGAGAGAGGCCGGATCAATCCCGATGCGAACCGGGCCCGCCCCGTCGTGCAGGGCGAAACGCTCCACCAGCCGATGGGAGGCCACCACCTCCACCGCCGTGCCGGCGCGCTCGTCGATGAAGGAGAGCAGGACGCTCTCGCCGCGATCCAGCAGGTGGACGCGTCCGACCAGCACACATTCCTCTCCTCGCGCTGGATGGTCCTCGTCGCGCAGGTTCACCTGTTCGGGACGGATGCCCAGAAGAATGATGGCGCCCGGCGCCGGGGCGGGTCGCCCATCGGCCTGTCCTTGCGCCAGCTGCAGCTCCGTGCCCAGGGCGGGACAGGCCGCCCGCATCCGGCCGTCACCGGCGGACAGCACGCGGGCCTCGTAGAGGTTGCGCAAGCCCAGGAAACGCGCCACGGCCAAGCTGGCCGGCTGGCGGTAGACCTGTCCCTTCACGCCACTTTGCTCCTGCCTTCCTTCGATCAGGACGGTCACCTGGTCGGCCAACAGGAAGGCCTCCTCCAGGTCATGGGTGACAAGGAGGACGGTCAATCCCTGGCGCTCCTGCAGGTCCATCACCAGGCGGCCCAGCTCGCGGCGCAAGCTGGTGTCGAGGGCGCTGAAGGGCTCGTCCAGCAGCACGGCGCGTGGCTGGGGGGCCAGGGCGCGGGCCAGCGCCACGCGCTGGCGCTCGCCGCCGGAGAGCGTGTCGGGACGGCGCTCAAGCAGGGCGCCGATTCCCGTGATCTCGATCAGGCGGTCCACGTGGGGCTTGGCCGGGGCGAGGGGCAGCCCCTGGGCGCGCAGGCCGAAGAGCAGGTTGTCGCGCACCGTGAGGTGGGGGAAGAGGCCCAGCTGCTGCGGCACATAGCCCAAGCGGCGCTCCTCCATGGGCCGACGCCCCAATTCGGCCCCGGCCAGGCGGATGGCGCCCCGGTCGACGGGCAGGGCGCCCAGCAGCGCCCGGATCAGCGTGCTCTTGCCGCTGCCGGAGGGGCCCAGCACGGCATGACAGCTTCCCTCCTCGACCCGCAGGTGGATGTCCCGCAGGACGAAGTCTCCCGACCGCACTTCCAGGCCGTCGATCTCAAGCATGGCCCGGACTCCTCAGCAGGCGCCGCGCCATGTGAAGGGCGCCCAGGCCCAGGCAGACCAGGAGCAGGATGAGGGCGACCGTGCCCTCGATGTCCGCCGTCGAGAGGCGCATGAAAATGGCGATGGGCAGGGTCTCGGTGCGCATGGCCATGGATCCGGCCACCATCAGGGTCGCCCCGAATTCGCCCAGGGCCTTGGCCCAGACCAGGACAAGGGAGGCCACCAGGCCGCGCCGGGCCAGGGGGAGGGTCACCGTGCGAAAGATATGACGCGGACAGGCGCCCAGGCTGCGCGCCACCGTCTCCAGCTCGGGCGGCACCTCGTCGAAGGCGACCTTGAGCATGCGCACGGCCACGCCGAGGATGGTGACGAACTGGGCCAACACGACGCCGGCGAAGGTGAAGACGACATGGAGGGTGTGTTCCTGCAACCAGGCGCCCAGCGGGTTGGCGAAGAAAATGAGCAGGGCGGCGCCCAGGGCCGCCGGGGAGACGATGAGGGGAAACTCGAGCACGGTCTCCACCGCCCCCTGCCCGCGGAAGCGGTGGCGGGAGAGGGCATAGGCGGCGGGAAGGGCCAGCAGGAGAGCCAGCGCGCTGGCCAGGGTGGCCGCCGCGAGTGAGAGGCGCAGGGAGAACCAGACGCGCGGGCTGGTCAGCATGGCTCCCAGGGCGGCCGGCTCGACGAACCAGGCCAGGGAGAGGAGCAGGGCGCCGTAGATGCCCAGCACGGCCAGGGCGGCCAGGATGGTGGGGCGCCGCCCGGTCATGGTGCCAGCCAGTCGGCCGGCACCGCGAACTCGCCTCCCACCGGCCTGACCGCCCCCAGCCAGCGAAAGGCCGCCTCCGGTGTGGCGAAGTAGCGGTGGCGGGCGAAGATCTCCCGCCCCGCCGGTCCCGTCACGAAATCGAGGAAGCGCTGCGCCGCGGCGGCGTCGCGCGTGCAGGTGGAGAGGGCGATGGGTATGGTTCCCACCCGCGCCACCTGCCCGGGATCCAGGGGAAGGGACTCGATCCGCGTGGAGTCCCAGTGCTGGAAGACGCTCCAGCCCAGGACGGCGTCCACCATGCCCAGGGAGATGGCCGTGGCCGTCTTCTCGCAGGATTCGGTGTAGTTGACCAGGTTGCGCCGGAAGGCGGCTTGTCCGGCCGCGTCCAGCTGGCCCGTCACGATCTCCACCGCATAGGCCCCCAGGCAGACGCCCTCCGGATTGGCGATGGCGACGCGCAGTCCGGGCCGCGTCAGGTCGTGCAGGGTGCGGATCCCACGGGGATTTCCCTTGCGCACGTTGATGGCGGGCACCAGGTAGACCACCGGCCGCTCCGTTTCCGGGCGCACCAGTCCCTGGCGCTTGGCCAGCTCCATGTAATCCGAGGAGCCGGGGAGATAGAGATCGCCCCGCCCGGTCAGCCGCATCTGAGCCAGGACGTGGCCGGAGCCCCCCAGGACGAGATCGACGCGCACGCCGCACTCCTCCTCGTAGGCGCGGGCGATCTCCTCGAGGGGCGGCTTGGCGGCGGCTCCGGCGTAGACCAGCAGGCTGCGGGCCGCGGCCGGGATGGCCAGCAGCAGGATCGCCATCAGAACATTCCAAGGTTCTCGCATCATGCAGGCTCCCCTCCTCTCACGGGTCAAAGATCCGGGAAATGGCGGCCCAATCGATCGCGGAAGGTGCTGGGCCTCATCCCCAGGCGCTCGGCGGCCTGCGTCTTGTTCCCTCCGGCCTGCGCCAGGGCGGTCTCCAGCAGGCTTCGCTCGAAGTCGCTCATGCGCTGGCGGAAGTCCAGGATCTCGCCCTCGGGTGGACCGGGGAAGGAGGCGGTCGCCACCTCCATCGGCAACATGTCCTCCGTCACGGATCCGCCCGAAGAGAGGACGAGCAGGCGGCGGACGAGGTTCTCCAACTGACGCACGTTGCCCGGCCAGCTGTAGGAGGTGAGGCGGGTCAGGGCGGCCGGGCCAAGGACAGGTTTGGGCGCCCCGGCGGCGTGCTTGTCCATGAAGAAGTCGAGGAGCACGGGCACGTCCTCGGAACGACGGCGCAGGGGCGGCAGGTGGACGGGAATGACTTGCAGCCGGTAAAAGAGGTCGCCGCGGAAGCGCCCCGCCTCCACCAGCTCCGACAGGTCCCGCTTGGTGGCGGCCAGCACGCGCACGTCGGCGCGCAGGGTCTGCGAGCTGCCGACCCGCTGGAACTCCCTCTCCTGCAACAGACGCAGCAGCTTGACCTGCAGGGCCAGCGGAGTGTCGTCCACCTCGTCCAGCAGCAGGGTACCGCCCGCGGCGCTTTCAATGCGGCCGACCTTGCGCTGCACGGCCCCGGTGAAAGCGCCCTTCTCATGCCCGAACAGCTCGCTTTCCAGCAGGCCATCGGACAGCGAGGCGCAACTGACCGCCACATAGGGCCCTGCCCGCCGGGGCGAGTGCTCGTGGATGGCCTGGGCCACCAGCTCCTTGCCCGTGCCCGTCTCGCCCTCGATCAGCACCACCTCCTCGGTGGGGGCGATCACCTGCAGCAGCTGGCGGATCTGCCGCGCCTGGGGGGAGACGCCCACGAAGCGGTCGAAACGGGTTTCCTCCCCCAGGCGGCGCCGCAGACCGGCGTTCTCCTCCTCCAGCTGCGCCAGCTTGAGGGCGCGACGCAGGACGAGGATCAGCTCCTCGGGCTGGAAGGGCTTGGTCAGGTAGTCGTCCGCCCCCCGTTTCATGGCCTCCACGGCCGTCTTGACCGAACCATAGGCCGTGATCATGATCAGGGCGCAGGCCGGATCCTCCCCCTTCAACCGCTCCACCAGGTCCAGGCCGCTCAGCTCGCCGGGCAGGTTCAGGTCGGTGACCACCGCCTGGAACCTGGTCCGGGAGGCGAGGGCGAGCGCCTCCTCCCCGCTGCCCGCCTCCTCCACCTGGAATCCCTCCTCGCGCAGGTCGTCGGCCAGGGCCGTGCGCAGGCTTTCCTCGTCCTCAATCAGCAGCAAGCGGTTCACGCGGCCCCTCCAAGGGAAATGACAGAGTGAAGGTCGTGCCCAGGCCCACCCGGCTCTCCACCTCGATGCGGCCCTGGTGGCGGGCCACCAGGGTACGAGTCACGGCCAGCCCCAGGCCCGTGCCGCGGCCCACCGGCTTGGTGGTGAAGAAGGGCTCCCACATGCGCTCCAGCACGGCGGGGGACATGCCGCTCCCCGAGTCGCGGATGCGGATCTCCAGCTCGGAGCCCCGTCGCCGGGTGCCCAGGAGGAGGGAGCCGCCCTCCGGCATGGCGTCCAGGGCGTTGCCCAGCAGGTTGACCAGCACCTGCCGCAGTTGCTGGGGATCCGCCATCAGGCGCAGGTCGCCCCCCTCGTGCTCCTGGGTCAGCGTGACGCGCCCCTCCTCCAGGCGATGGGCGAGCAGGATCAAGGTCTGGTTGATCAGCTCCCGCGGATCCACCAACCCCAGGGCGGGCTGGTCGGGCCGGGCGAAGGCCAGCATCTCGCGCACGATCTCCTGCACATGGGCGATGCTGTTCAGCATGCGTGGCAGGTACTTGGCCATCTGCGCCACGTCCTCGGGCCGTTTCTCGATGCGCTTCAGGCCCAGTTCGACGCCCGCCACCGGATTGGAGATCTCGTGGGCCACGCCGGCTGCCATCAGGCCCAGCGAGGCCATGCGCTCCGCCTCCGAGGCCCGGCGGATGGCCTGGGCCAGCTCGCGGTGGCTGTCCTGCAGGCGATCGGTCATGCCCTCGAAGGCGGTGGCCAGCTCCTGCCATTCGTCCCCCGTCCGCAGATCCAGCCGCACAGGCGGGCCGTCCAGGTTGACCGCGGCCGTTCTCTCCAACAGCTGGCCGATGGGGGCGGTGAACAGGTGACTGAAGACCCAAGCCCCCGCCAGGCCCAGCAGCACGAACACGCCCACCATCGACAAGGCCAACCAGGCCACGCGCCGGGCCGGCAGCACGACGGGATCCTCGCGGAAACCCAGGCGCAGCCATCCAGCGCCGCCCTGCACCAGAGGAATGGCCACGTCGATGAGCGGCTCGCGCCGGTCCAGGATCCGCCGAACGGCCGGCTTCCCGTTGCCCGGCGACTGGAGGGCGGCCAGCCCCCGGGGCAGTTCCCGGGGAAAGGTGGAGGCCGTCACCCGTTCCCGGCTGTCCACGATGAAGGCGTAGGCATGCTCCGCATCCAGCTGTTTCCACTCCCACAGCTGGGTGATCACCTCGTTGCGGTCCCCGTAAAGCAGAGCCTCCTCCAGGCGGGCGGACAGCACGCGGGCCGCCACCACGCTGTTGCGGATGTATTCACGCTCCAGGGAATGGAAGACCAGCCGGTTGATGACCAGCACGTGGACAACACCGAACACCAGGATCAGACCCAGCATGGGCACCAGCAGCTTGACGCGGATGGGCACAGGGAAGCGCCGGCTGTACCACCACAACGGACCCCGGGCGAGGCGGAGTTCTCCCCCGTTCATGGCTGCAGCCGGTGGAGGCGCAGGCCGCGCACCGAGCGGTAGAGCGTGTCCGCGGCCGGGATGAAGCGGTCGATGAGCAGGGAGTCCAGCAGGCGCCGTCCCCCCTCCTCCTCGTGCATGTGGAAGAGCACGTCCGCCAGCTGCCGTCGCAGGCGGGGGTCCAGCCGGGCGGGCACCACCAGCGGCGGCATGCCAAAGGGTGCGCTGCGCTCCGCCACCCGCAGACCGGCGACGGAGGCGGGGGCGCGCCACAGGAGGTAGTCGTAGATCAACCCGTCCACGCAGGCACCGTCCACCAGACCTTCCGCCACGGCCCGGATGGAGCGGTCATGGCCATGGGTGTAGACCAGGTGCTGAAATAGACCTCCGGACGCAGGCCCCGCCGGGCCAGCGCGTCCCGCACGTGCCAGCAGCCGGTGAGTGACAGGCTGTCCGTGAAGGCGAAGCGGGCCCGGGAGAAATCCTGCAGGGCCGCGGCGGGGGAATCCCGCGGTACCACCAGGTAGCTTCGATAGGTGGCCTGGCCGCGGATCTGGGGCACGGCCAGCAGCTCCACCTGTCCGCTGGGTTCCAGATCCACCCAGGCCCCGGTGCAGATGAAGGCCAGGTCCAGCTCGTCGCGCAGGAGCAGGTCGTTCACCTCGGCATAGGTCCGGCGCTGCACGAACTGGATGCGACGCCCCGTGCGCTTTCCGATGTGGTCCATCAGGTCATTGTACAGGTGGAAGGTCTCCTGGGGACTGGTCATGGCGGAGACCGCCACCCGCAGCACCAAGTCCGTCGGGGCGGCTTCCACCACGGCATCCAGCTGGGTGAAGTCCAGCGGCACGCGCTCTTCCCGATCCGGCGCGCAGGCCAGCAGCACGCAGAGGAGGGGCAGGCAGGGCCGGCCCAGGCGCGCGACGGGCCGTCCGCGCCGGTCGGCGGCCAACTCCCCCTGCTGAGCCTGGGATGGACGGGTGGGGATCACCCGGCGCCTCCATGTTTGATGCTTGACAAGCTGGGGCAAAGCTCTATATTCGCCCGCATGAATTCAAGACAGGATCCCGCCGAACAACCTCTCGAACGGATCTTCCGCGCCTTGAGCGAGAGAATAAGGCTCCGGATCCTGTTCCTGCTGGCCGAGGGCGAAATGTGCGTGGGCGACATCGTACGGGCCCTGATGCTGCCGCAGGCCAAGGTTTCCCAGCACCTGGGCTACCTGAGTCGCGCCGGGCTCGTGCAGATGCGGCGCAGTGGCCTCTGGCGCTACTACCGGCTGGCAAATGACGGGTCGGTCGGCCCCCGTCTCCTGCTGCCGGCCTTGCTCCAAAGCCGGTCCCTGGTGCCCGAGGCGGCCGCTGACGGCCAGCGCCTGCTTGATTTGAAAACGACAGGGGGCTGCTGCCCCCGCTGAGTGGACCTTTCCCGCCGCGATTCCCAAAGGATCGAGGCCACACCCCGGAGGACCCCATGACCACGCGCACGACCGGACTCGCCCTGGCGGCAGTCCTCCTGCTGACGGCTTCCCTGCTCGCGGCGCCCCTGGCGGAGTTGGACAAGGCGGCCCGGAAGGGCCAGGCGGCCTTCCTCTTGATCAAGGACGCCGGCACGCAGGGACTGGACGGCGCCCGCGAGACCATCCAGACGGCCATGTAGCAGACCGCCAATTCCATCATGGTGGAGGTGGACCGCCAGGATCCGGCCAACGCCGCGCTGGTGGCGAAGCTGCGCGTGGCGACGGCCCCGGTGCCGCTGATCCTGGTGGCCGGGCGCAACGGTGTGGTGGCCGGAGGAGTCGAGGCGGCCAAAGCAAGCGCCGACAACCTGTCGGCCATGGTGCCCAGCCCGGCCAAGGCCTCCATTCTCAAGGCCGTCCAGGACAAGCAGCCGGTCTATGTGGTGGCCAGCCGCAAGGGCATGAGGGATGTGCCCAAGGCCATGAGCGCCTGCGAAACGGCCTGCAGCCAGTTGCAGGGCAAACCCGTCACGGTCAAGGTGGATCTGGATGACCCCCGGGAGCGCGCCTTCCTGGATCAACTCAAGATCGACCGCGACTCGACCACGCCCGTGACCCTGGTGGTCAACGCCCAGGGTCAGGTGACGGGAAGCTACGGGAGCGACGTGGACGTGGCCAAGCTGGTGCAGGACGCCTCCAAGAAGGCGGGCGGCTGCTGTCCGCCCTCCGTCCAGGGCGGCGCCTCCTCCTGCGGTCCCGCGAAGTAGCCCGGCATGACGCTGAACACGATCCTCTGGAAGGAGCTCTTGCTGCGCAAGTCGCGGCTCCTCTCCGGCTTGCTGGCCATCACCCTGGGCATCGCCATGATCGTCGGGCTCAAATCGGTCTCGGCGGTCTCCGAGCGGGCGGTGCAACTCAAGCTGGACAACCTGGGCGCCAACATCCTGGTGCTGCCCCAGGCGGCCAGCGTGGACGACTACTACGCGGCGGACATCGACGCCCCCACCTTCCCCGAGGAATATGTGGAGCGCATCGCCACCTCCGCCCTGCCCGGCGTGGACAATCTCTCGCCCAAGCTCACCCGGCGCATCAAGGTGGACGGCCAGGCGGTCATCCTCACCGGCATCCTGCCCGCCAACGAGCTGGCGGCCAAGCCCATCTGGCAGAGTTCCGGCATCAGCGGCAGCGAGCTGGCCGCCACTTGCGGCACCAGCCCGGAAATCACCAAGCCCAGCGCCCTGCTGGACGAGAGACTGCAGCGCAAATCGGTGGAGTCCCTCGGTCCGGACGAGGTCCTGGCGGGAGCGACCGTGGCGGAACGCCTGGCCCTGCAGGAGGGCGGCAGCTTGACGCTGGAAGGCCGCTCCTTCACGGTGGCCCGGGTGATCGCGGCAACGGGCACGGTGGACGACAGCCGCGTCTTCGCCCACCTGCACGAGGTGCAGGCCCTGCTCGGCATCCAGGGACAGGTGAGCGCCGTGGAGATCATGGGCTGCTGCTCGGCCATCTCCGACGGGCTGCTCGGCAAGCTGCGCAACATCCTGCCGGACACGCGCATCACCACCATCGGGCAGATCGTCAGCACCCAGGTCGAGACCAACCGGTTGATGGCCAGCGTGTCCCGCCTGCTGCTGGTGCTGATCGGCCTGGTGGGCTCGCTGACCATCGCCAACTACATGTGGTCCAATGTGGAGGAGCGGCGCCGCGAGATCGGCACCCTGCTCACCCTGGGCGCCCCACGCCGCGTCATCTACCGGCTCTTCATGGGCAAGGCCACGGTGTTGGGGCTGCTGGGAGGCCTCTGCGGCTTCGTGCTGGGCACGGGCGCGGCCATGGTCATCGGACCGGAACTGGCCAAGCTGCGGGTGGATCCGGTCTGGTCCCTGCTGCCGCTCGCGCTGGGCCTTTCCGTCCTCATCTCGCTGCTGGGCAGCTGGTGTCCCACCCGTCGCGCGGCGCGCCTGGATCCCGCCAGCATCCTGCAGGAGCTTTGATCGTGTTCACACTGGAACGAATCAACAAGACCTACACCAGCCGGCGAGGGCTGGTGAAAGCGCTGGACGAGATCTCCCTCACGATCGAGGCCGGCGAGCTGATGACCATCACGGGGCCATCCGGCTCCGGCAAGACGACCCTGCTGCTGACCCTGGGCGGGATGATCCGGCCAAGCTCCGGCAGCATCCGCTTCAAGGGCGAGGAGCTGGCTTTCTCGGGAAGCCGGAAGCTGGCTCACTTCCGCAACCGGAACGTGGGCTTCGTGCTGCAGAGCTTTCACCTGGTGCCCTACCTGAGCGCCCTGCAGAACGTGATGGTGCCCATGCTGCTGGCCAATGGTCGGAAGGGCAGAACCGCCACCGAGCAGCGGGCGCTCGGCCTGCTGGACCAGTTGGGATTGGGCGACCGGGCCGAGCACCTGCCGCGCGAGCTGTCCGTGGGGCAGCAGCAGCGCGTGGCCATTGCCCGCGCCCTGGTCAATGACCCCGAGGTCATCCTGGCCGACGAACCCACGGGCAATCTGGACCCCGCCCTCAGTCGCGAGGTGCTGGGCATCCTGAAGGCTCTCAACCAGCAGGAGGGTCGCACGGTCATCATGGTCACCCACAGTCCGGAGGCCGCGACCATCGGCAGGCAGCGCCTGCACCTGGTGGATGGCCGCTGCCGGCATTGACCCAGCCCCCATCATCGTGCCCACTTGATTATATGGCCACCTTGCCACATATTGGCCGCCAATTTGGAGGTATCCGTGACGGCTTGCGCCAGCAATGTCTTCCGGCAACAGGCCGTGGTGCTGAAAGCCCTGGCCAATGAGAGCCGCTTGATGATCGTGGACCGCCTCTCCCATGGCGAATGCTCGGTGGGTGAATTGACCGGACTGCTTGGCTGTGACCGCACCACCGTCTCCAAGCACCTGGCCTTGCTGCGCGCCCACGGCATCGTCCAGGACCGGCGCGAGGGGACAACCGTCTACTACCGGCTGCTCACGCCTTGCGTGCTCAACTTCTTCTCCTGCGCGACCCAGGTTCTGCACGAACTGCGGTAGCCTTGTTTATTGCTTGAATGTTGCCAAGGTGGCCACCTTGGCACTAAAGAGTTGGGGGTTCCGCCACGTGAAAGAGCGCACCAAGCTGCTCCTCATCCTGCTCGTCTTCGCCGGTTGCTGGTTCCTGCCGGTGGAGAGCGAGCGCCTGTGGAGCGCCCTGCGGGAAAGCTTCGCGCTGGTGAGGTGGTACGCCCAGGAGCACGTGCTCCTCTGCCTCATCCCCGCCTTCCTCATCGCCGGTGCCATCAGTGTCTTCGTCAGCCAGGGCGCCGTCATGAAACACCTCGGCCCGCAGGCCAGCAAGCGGATCGCCTATCCCGTCGCCGCCGTCTCGGGCACCATCCTGGCCGTCTGCTCCTGCACGATCCTGCCGCTCTTCGCCAGCATCCACAAGCGCGGCGCCGGTCTCGGTCCGGCCACCGCCTTCCTTTACTCCGGGCCGGCGATCAACGTCCTGGCCATCATCCTCACCGCCCGCATCCTGGGTCCCGGCCTGGGCCTTGCCCGCGCCGTGGGCGCCATCGTCTTCTCCGTCGTGATCGGCCTGCTCATGCACGTCATCTTCCGCCGGGAGGAGGAGGCGCGCCAGGCGGAGGGTCCGGTCATCCTCCCCGACGACGCCAAGGACAGGCGCCTGTGGCAGGACGGCCTCTATTTCGCCGCCATGGTGGGCATCCTCGTCTTCGCCAACTGGGGCCGGCCCATGGCGGGCGAGACTGGACCATGGGCCGCGATCCACTCCGTCAAATGGGTGATCACCGGGGTTCTCCTCCTCGGTCTGGGGGCCACCCTGATCTCCTGGTTCCGCAAGGACGAACTGAGCGCCTGGGTGGACTCCAGCTGGGAATACGCCAAGCTGATCCTACCCCTGTTGCTGGGTGGCGTGCTGGTGGCCGGCCTCTTGCTGGGCGGGCCGGACGGAACGGACAAGGGTCTCATTCCCAACGCCTGGATCCAGCAATCAGTGGGAGGCAATTCGCTTTGGGCCAATCTCTTCGCCTCCGTGGTGGGCGCCTTCATGTATTTCGCCACCCTGACCGAGGTCCCCATCATGCAAGGCCTCCTGCAATCGGGCATGGGCAAGGGGCCGGCCCTGGCCTTGCTGCTGGCCGGCCCGGCGCTTTCGCTGCCCAGCATGCTGGTCATCCGCAGCGTGATGGGCACGAAGAAAACGGTCGTCTTCATCGGCCTGGTCGTGGCTTTGTCCACCGTGGCCGGTCTGATCTATGGAAGCGTGGCTTGACTTCGAGACATGGGAGGCCCGATGTGCTGCCGTGATGCAGGTACACCCATGGACATCCTGCGCGCCGTCTCGCCGGAGGCGGCCGCGGCCAGCCCATCCTCCACAGGCAGCCTGATGTGGACAAAGCTGGTGCGCATGGCTGGTTCGAACATGGATGAGAATGCCATCGAAGGTCCAAGCCCGACAGGCTGCAAGCGGCCCGGCTGATGAAGATGGCCGCGGTCAACGACACGGCGGCCGAGGCGCTGGCGTGGTCGAAACAAAAGGAGACGGGTGCATGAGAGTGCAGATTCTGGGAAGCGGCTGCCCCAAGTGCAAGCTGCTGGCGGAGCGGACCAGCGAGGCGGCGCGCGGCGTCGGACTGGAGATCGAGGTGGTCAAAGTGACGGACATCACGGAGATCCTGGGCTATGGCGTGATGAGCACGCCCGCCCTCGCCATCGACGGCCAGGTCAAGCTGAGCGGCAAGGTTCCGACCGTGGCCGAGTTGCATCAGTTGCTGACGACCCACGCATGAGAGGAAACGGGACATGACAACCAAGACGATTGTACGCAACCTGTTGTTGCTGGCGGTGGTGGCCAGCCTGGGCGCTTTCGGCCTGCAGAAACTGGGGCGCCAAACCGGGAGGCTGGCGGCGGCGGATTCCCTGGCGGTGGCGGGCCCGACCGGATCGGTCAAACTGCTCTACCTGCACGGCACCTTCCGCTGCGAGACCTGCAATTCCATCGAGGAGCAGGCCGCCCGGGCCATCCGCGAGGATTTCGCGCGGCAGATCGAGGCGGGAAGCCTGCAGTTCGCCTCCCTCAACGTGGATGAGCCGGTCCACGAGCATTATGCCGAGGATTTTGGCCTGGTCTCCGCCTGTCTGGTCCTCACGGATGATCGCGGCCCCTATGGGCGCTGGAAACTGCTGCCCCGCACCTGGGAATTGGTGCGTGATCCAGTCGGCTTCCGTGAGTACGTCTTCCAGGAAACCCAGGCCTTCCTGGCCGGGGGCCAGTGATGGAGACGATCGGCTGGGTGGGTGGCGCCTTGTGGCTGGGCCTGCTCACGGCGATCAGTCCCTGTCCGCTGGCTTCCAACCTGGCCGCCATCAGTTTCCTGGGCCGCGAAGCCAAGCCCCTGCGCGTGTTGGGAGGCGGACTGCTCTACGCGACCGGGCGCAGCCTGGCCTACGTCGCCCTGGGCGCCCTGCTCGGATTCGGGATTCTCTCGGCGCCTGGTCTGTCGCGCTGGCTGCAGACCGTGCTCAGCCCTCTGTTGGGGCCGCTGCTGGTCCTGATCGGCCTGGCCCTGCTCGGCTGGCTGCCGCTTCCCAGCCTGGGCGGTGGCAGGGATGACCAAGCCTGGCAAGGTCGCCGGGAACGCTGGGGGCTGTGGAGCGCCCTGCCCATGGGCCTTCTCTTCGCCCTGGCCTTCTGCCCCGTCTCCGCCGCCCTCTATTTTGGCAGCTTGCTGCCGCTGGGCGTGGCCTCCGGCCAACCGATCCTGGTTCCGCTCATCTATGGCCTGGGCACGGCCCTGCCCGTGGCTCTCTTCGCCATTGTCCTGGCCTGGAGCGCCGGCGCCGTCGGCCGCCTCTTCGCCCAGGCCACCACCCTTGAACGGTGGATGCGCCTCGCCACGGCCATCTTCCTCATCGGTCTGGGCCTGGTCCTGCTCTGGACGCGGGTGTGGGCTCCCTTGCTGGGGTTCTGATCAATCATTCCCGGCGAGGCTCCCCCTTCCCAGGGAGGGCGTCAGGGGATGGAGGTGAACATGATCGGCAGGCGTCGTCGGGGCTCTTTCCCGCCCTTTGCCCGGGCGGCAGCCATGGTCATGATCCTGGCCGGGGCGCCCAACGCGCCGGCCCAGCGTCCCATCACGCCAGGCAGCCCGCCGGATTCCCTTTACCTGACCCAGGCCATCGAGCTGGCGCTGCGCGCCAATCCCGGACTCTTGGCGGCGCGGACCGCCGTCACCCTGGCGGAATCCCAGCTGGACGAGCACGGCCGCCCTCTGGCCCAACCTGCACGCCGTGACCACCCTCAGCGAGCATCGATGTGAGCAGCGCCTTGTGTCCGCGGCCACGCCCAGCGAGCCCGCCCTCCTCACGCGGCACCTGGTGGGCGGGGATCTGGTGGCCAGCCTGCCTCTCCACACGGGACGCCTCCGCCCCGCCCTCCGCCACGCCCGATGGGCCGTGGCGGTCCGCGCCCACGAGGTCGAGCGGACGCGCGCGGAGCTGGCCCACCGTGTCTCGCGGCTCTTCAATGCCATCCTCACGCAGCGGGCGCACTGCGAAGCGCTCGTCGGCGCCGACACGCCCTGTCGAAACATCTTGCCGTCCTGCGGGATCTGGTGACGGAGGGCAAGGCCGCCGGCCGGCAGCGTCGAGCCTGTGCGCCTGGCCCGCCTGGCTTCCCCGGCGGAGGGCCCTCACCCGCCTGCTTGTCCGGGCAGGCGACATCGTGGCGGCGAACCAGCTCCTGCTCGTCATCGGGCGGGCGCGGGGCAGCGCCGCGCGTCTGGCGCGGCTGCATCCGGAACTGGATCGCCGTTTGCACACATGGACCGCCGAGCTGGCGGTAGCCCTGCTGGAAACCTCCTTGCCGCCCCGGCCCGCTTCGCCACACAGCTGCGGCCCGATGCCCGAGCTGATCGGCATAGGGGCCCCAGGGAGGAAACCCTGGGGTCCCCTGCCACACCACCCGGCATGTGGTCCGCACCGGGCGGTTCGAGGAGTTGAGGTCGCGCATGGTGGTCATTGGCCAGCCACCAGCATGCCTGAGCGTCCACCATTTCTACCCGCCGTCAGTGCTTCCACACTCTGCTCCCCTGTCAGGGCTTCACCCTTATCCAGGAGCGGGAGCTCCTACAATCCGGACATCTGTGGCCTGGCACCTTCGAGGGTCGAGGGCTTTCACTCTCCTCTTCGTTAGGCCCTTCCCTGTCTCGTGGCATGTACGACGGCCTCGGCTGACTAACCGCTCCGACGCTTGCGCGGCGTGGCCCTTTCAGGCCCAAGGCGGGATCTCCCCAGCTAAGCATGCCGTCCTTCACCGCACGATGGCCGGATCTACGCCGCCTGGACCTTGACCATCGGAGTTTCGCGATCACTCGCCCGCTCGCCCCGTCCGGCGTCGCCTC
>JAUXWS010000029.1 GCA_030685015.1 bacterium | reverse complement strand
ACGATCGGACGCGCACGGTGTCACACGAGACCATCTACACCGCGCTTTATGCCATGCCGCTGGGTCAACTGCGCACCGACCTGCTGGCCAATCTGCGTCAGGGCCACAAGGCGCGGCGCCCCCGTTCGCAAGGCCAGGACCGTCGCGGCCAGATCCCGGACATGGTCAGCATCCACGTGCGACCGCCGGACGTGGAAGACCGGCTTGTGCCAGGTCACTGGGAAGGGGACCTGATCAAGGGCGCTGGAAACCGCTCCGCCGTCGGCACGCTGGTGGAGCGCTCCAGCCGCCTGGTCCTCTTGGTCAAGCTCGACGCGTCCACTGCCGAAGCGGCGCTGGAGGGCTTCAGCAGGGCCTTCGAACGCATCCCGCGCGGTCTGCGCCAAACCCTGACCTACGATCAAGGCAAGGAAATGGCGTGTCACAAAGCCCTGGGAGAGCGCACCGGTTTGAAGATCTACTTCGCCGATCCCCACAGCCCCTGGCAGCGCGGATCCAACGAGAACACCAACGGCCTGATCCGCCAGTTCCTCCCCAAGGGCATTGACTTGTCCCAGTACAGCCAGGAGCAACTCGACGCCTTCGAGTGGATGCTCAACACCCGGCCGCGCAAAGTCCATGGGTTCAAGTGCCCCTTGGAAGTCTACGCCTCATACGAGAAAAACCTCGCCGAGTCCGAATCGCAAGCTACGCCACCACCTGTTGCACTTGCTCCTTGAGACCGCCAAGTCAAACATATGGTCCACTTTCAACCTCTTCATTGTGAGCTTGTAATCACTCCAGCAGCTCCAGCGCCTCCAGCACCGCCTGCACGCCCTTGAGCGGACCGCGCTTGAAGCGGGCGGCGATCTCCTCCACCGTGGTGGCGCCCTGGGCGCGGACCTCGCGCACGGCGCGGATCTGGTCCTTGAGGGCCTTGGGCCAGGGGCGCTTGGGGGCGGCGGACGCGGTGCCCGCTCCCGGTGACGGGGCGGGCGTCTCCGCCTCCACTTCCAGGGCGGTCTGCACCCCGCGCGGGGCGGCGGCCCGGTCGCGGCACTGGAAGTCCGGGCGCAGCCAGCGCACCAGGCCGCGCTTCTCCTCGGCGGCGCGCTCGGCGTTCAAGGCCACCAGCCGGGCCAGCAGCTCCTCCTGGGCGGCGGCCTGCTCCGGGTCCGGGTTGGCCAGGGGCAGGGTGCCGCCGGGCTTGCCCACCAGCGCCGGGGCCAGGTCCTCCCAGCCGTAGGCCGCCAGCACGGCGCGGTCGATGTCGTCGTGGAGGCTGCCCAGGACGGAGACGAGGCCCTGCTCGTGGATCTCCTTCTCCTTGGCCGTGAGCGGGCGGCCCTGGCGCAGGGCTTCCAGCACGTTGTACATGCCGGTGAGGGTGAGGCCGGGATGGGCGGCTTGGCGGGCCTTGCGGTGGGCGTCGAGGGCTTCGCCCAACTCGACCAAGTGATTATGAATCACATTCTCTGTTATTGGGAAAGGAAACGGCTCGAAGCACTTGCTCTTGGAGTAAACCGGATCGTTGCCGATTCCCATCCATGCTCCACTTCGAAGTGCCCAGATACAATGAACACGACTGGAAAGCACTCCAAGTGAAAATGAGTCTTCTAGTGCAATGGCGATCAACTTGTGGTCCGGCAGAATTTCCCCTGGAAGGAATTGAAAAATCCTATGCCTCGCTGTTTCAGCTGTTGCAACGAACCGGCAAAGGCCCTCAAGCGCAGGTCGAAGTTCGCGACGAGGTTCAGCATGAATCCACCAGTTTTCCCGGTAACTCGCCCGGTTGTTATGGTCACGCTCTGGTTTCACGCGCTCCAGCACCCACTGGTACACAGATGGAAAGCGGGTGCGGACGTCTTCCGCCGTCAGCCCCAGAAGATCAATGACCATGACTCCACGCGGCTGTCCCATCAAGTCACGACCATTTCGATAGGCACGAATATGTCGGTCAAGACCAAGCACACATCCAAGCCCGAGGATCTTCGCCTCTTCAGGATTCACAATGAATCCCGCACCATGCAGTGAAACACCAAAGGAGCTTATATGACCATTTGATTGCAGATGCCGCGCTCTTGTCAAATCTGCGCCGATAGTCAGATCCGCGTTGATCTGACCGCGCAGATCAAGCAGTGTTATGGTCGCCCCGTCCAAGCCCTCAGCAAGCTCCTCCGCCACCGTGTGCAAGTCACCTTCAACGTTCTCACCGGTCCCCACCGTCATTGCAATACGCACTGCGGCGCCATCGGCGCTGTCCACCCAGGGATGGTCGGGGATGGCGAAGGCCAGGCGCAACGGCGGATTGGCGGCAAGATGCGCGTCTACGATGCGCCGATTGAAGATCTGTCGCAGACTATTGGTCGAGATAAAACCAAAGCGCTGGATCTTGCCCGCGCGCGCCAGCTCCGCCGCGATGTGCCACCAGTGCATGACGAAGTCGGCGGACTCGGGCAGCTCCTTCCAGGTGGAGCGCAGGGCGTCCACGTAGCCCTCGCCGAGCACCTGCTTCAAGCGCTTGTCGCCAATGAAGGGCGGATTGCCCACCACGTAGTCCGCCTCCGGCCAGTGGGCCTTCCGCGGATTCACATAGCGCTCCACGGGCACCTGGGCGCGCTCGTCGGGCACGGGGCGGCCCGTCACCGGGTGCGTCTTGGTGGTCACGCCGTCCCAGCGCGTCAGGGGGCGGCCCTGCCCGTCCGTGGCGATGGTGAGTTCGTCCCACTCCAGCAGCGCGTCGCGGCACTGGATGTTGCGGAAGTCGCGCAGGACGGGCTCCGGCGGCTGGACGTGGCCGTGGACGCGGAAGTGCCACTGCAGGTAGCCGATCCACAAGACCAGCTCGGCCACGGCGGCGGCGCGCGGATTGATCTCCAGGCCGAGGAACTGGTGGGGGTCCACCGTGACGTGCTCCAACTCCAGGCGATGGGTGGCGCCCAGGTCGGCCAACAGGGAGAGGACCTCGCCCTCCAGGCGCTTCAGGTGCTCCAGGGCGACGTAGAGGAAGTTGCCGCTGCCGCAGGCGGGGTCCAGCACGCGCACGGCGCAGAGGCGGCGCAGAAAGTCCTCCAGCTCGGCCAGGGCCTCCTTGGGCCGGCCCTGTTGCTCCAGCGCCAGGGCCGCCGCGCGGGCGTCCCGCCAGTCGGCGCGCAAGGGCTCCACCAGCGTGGGCAGGACGAGGCGCTCCACATAGGCGCGGGGCGTGTAGTGGGCGCCCAGCTTGTGGCGTTCGCCAGGGTCCAGGGCGCGCTCGAGCAGGGTGCCGAAAATGGAGGGTTCCACCTGGCGCCAGTCGGCGCGGGCCGCCTCCAACAGCAGGTCCACCTGCTCCCTGGCCAGGAGCGGCGCCTGCACGTCGCGGAAGAGGCCGCCGTTGAAGCGCAGCAGGAACTCGGCCGTGCGCCCCCACAGGCCGCCCTGGTCCATGGTCTGCCAGAGCTGCTCCAACAGGGTGCGCAGCTTGTCCGGCTCCCGGCGGAAGTCCCGCAGCAGGCCGCTGAAGGTGTCGACGGGGATGAGGCCCACGTCCTCGGCGAACATGCTGAAGAGGCAGCGCATGAGGAACTGGGCGGTGGCGGCGGGCGGGTGGCCGGCGCCCTCCAGGCTGCGCGCCAGGTCCGCCAGGCGGGCGGCGATCTCCCGCGTGACCTTGGCGCTGGCGCGGGCCGGGTCCAGGGCGAGGGGGTCCAGCCAGACGGCGCGCAGCAGTTCGCGGATCTCCGGGCGCTCCAGATCCGCCAGGCGGATGCGGTGGCGGCGGGAATCGGGGAAGGGCGTGTAGACGGCGCCGCTGCGGGTGAAATCGGCGTAGAGTTCCAGGTGGCGGCCCACGTCGGTGACGATGAGGAAGGGCGGGCGGCCCTCGGCGGCGGGCAGGGCGCGGGCGTAGCGCTCGGCCTGGGCCTGGGCGCGCAGCATGGCCTTGTCCCAGCCGCCCGTCTCCAGCTCCAGGCCGGTCTGTTTGGCCTCGCAGACGAAGCAGCCACGCCGGTAAAGGTCGATGAAGCCGGGGGCGACGCGGCCATCGGGGCCGGCCAGGTCCACGCGACGCTCGAAGGCGTAGGTGTTCTCCTCCGTCTCGCGGCTGGCCGGATCGGGGGTGGGCAGATCCAGCAGGGCGCACAACTCGGTGAGGAAGAGCTGGTAGTTGGCGCGCTCGCCGCCCGTGGCGGCCGCCCAGCGGGCGAGGAACTCGGCGTGGGCAGGGGTCATCCTCGTCTCCCGGGCCGGCGCTCAGCGCCCGAAGTGGATCTCGTCGGGCAGCTCGTTGACGTCGTCGGGATGCCGGGGGAAGTACTCGGCCAGTTGCCCGCCCGCCGCGCGCACGGCCTCGGCCAGCCCGTCGCCGAAGCGGTCGGCGGCGAAATGGGCGGTCATGGCGTCGGCGATGCGGTGCCAGCCCAGGTCCCCCACGATCTGGTGGAGGCGCTCGTCACCCACGATGGCGAAGCGGTGGGAGGCAGTGGCCAGGTAGACCAGCACGCCGTTGTGAACCTCCGTCTCGTGCATGCCCAGCATGACGAAGACGCGCCGGGCGCGGCGGTAGGGGTCGCGCCCGAACCAGGGGATGCGGCGCTCCAGGTAGACGCGGATCTCCCCGCTGGTGCCGCGCTCGGCCTCCGCCACGGCGGCGCGCACCTGCTCCTGCTCGGCCGCCGTCAGGAACTCGGCCGGCTTGTCGGATCGCGCCATGCTCACCACCTCCCGCTGGCGCCGCCGCCGCCGGAGAAGCCGCCTCCCCCGGAAAAGCCGCCGCCGCCGAAGCCGCCCCGGCCGCCGAAGCCGCCACCGCCCCGGGTCGCCTGGGAGAGGATGGCGCCGATAAGGAGCGGCGTCATGCCGCCGCCCCGGCCGCCGCGTCCGCGGCCGGCGATCAGGGCCATGATGGCCACCAGGACCAGCAGGCCCAGCAGGCCGCCGCCCCGCCCCCGCATGGAATTCTCCCCGCGCCGCGCCGGCAGTTCGCCGCGGGCGAGGGGATCCTCCGGCGCGATGCGCTGGGCGACGCGGATCATGACGTATTGGAAGCGCGCCACCGCCGGCTCCCGCGGCACCTGCAGCATGTCGCGCAGGATGCGTCCCGCCTCGATGTCGGGCAGGTTCTCCTCGAGGCCGTAGCCGGTCTCGAGGCGCGCCATGCCCTGTCCGGGCAGCACCAGGAAGAGGACGCCCCGCTGGGTGTCGCGCTGGCCGATGCGCCAGTGCTCGTAAAGACGGCTGGCGAAGTCCGTGATCTCATCCTCCACGTCGGGCAGCACGGCCACCACGAACTGGATGCCCGTGCGCTGCTCGAAAGCGTAGAGCTGTTCCGCGAGTTGGGCGGCTTCGGCCGGAGCGACCAGCCCGGCGCGGTCCTCGAAATGGCGGGCGGGAGGGGCGGGCAGGGGCGCGGCCGCCGCCAAGGCGACGAGCAGCGCCAGGCCGGCGATCCAGGACATGCGTTGCGCGCTCATGGGCATGGGCTCCCCGCCGGCGTGGCCATCATTTGCCGAAGTCGACCTTGGGCGCTTTCTCGGCGCCCTGCTCGGCCTCGAAGTAGGCGTGCTTGCCCAGGCCAGCGATGCCCGCCACGAAGTTGGCCGGGAAGCGCCGGATGGCGGCGTTGAAATCGCGCGCCAGGTCGTTGAAGCGGCGCCGCTCCACGGCGATGCGGTTCTCCGTGCCTTCCAGCTGGGTCTGCAGGTCCAGGAAGTTCTGGTTCGCCTTGAGGTCGGGATAGCGCTCCACCACCACCATCAGGCGGGCGAGGGCGCTGCTCAGTTCGCCCTGGGCGGCCTGGAACCTGGCCAGGGCCTGGGGATCGTTCATCGCCTCCGGCGTCAACTCGGCGCTGACCTGGGTGGCCTTGGCCCGCGCCTCGATCACGCCGGTGAGGGTCTCCTGCTCGTGGGCGGCGTAGCCCTTGACCGTCTCGACCAGGTTGGGGATGAGGTCGGCCCGGCGCTGGTAGACGTTCTCCACGTTGCCCCACTGGCCGGTCACGCCCTCGTCCAGGGTCACCAGGGTGTTGTACTTGCCGACGGCGCTCATCACCAACAGGACGATCACCACCAGCAAACCGATGAGGATGATCCAACCCTTCTTCATCGCGACCTCCTTGATCCATCTCTAGCAGTCTGTCGGACTTGGCCACTTGGCGGTCTTCATCGCCCCAATCGGTCCGGATTTTCCGCAATTTTCTTGAACAGACCACCAGTATGCCCTGCGAAAATTCCGAAAACCCGGCCTCGATTTGGACGCGAATCCCATCCAAGGCCCAAGCCCGACAGGCTGCT